>DATAZS010000221.1:0-15216 GCA_036271915.1 Polyangia bacterium | reverse complement strand
CCTGGCGCGTCACCGTGATCTTGAGGACGGGCTGGTCGTTCATGACGCCCGTGTACGTGAGCTCCTTGAGCTGGCCGGCCTTGCTGAACATCGCCGTCGTGAACTCGGCCCAGTAGGTCATGGCCGCGTTGAACGAGAGCTCGGGCGCGTACTCGTCCTTGCCGTCGGCGAGGTACGGGTACACGACCTGCGCCGAGTAAGCCGTCGCGTCGACGGTGAACGTCGGCTTGTGCTTGAAGGCGTCGTCGAAGCGCGCGACCTTCTTCTTCTCGTTGAGGTGACACGTGTCGGCGAGATCCTCGGGCTCGGCGCGGCCGAGGCTGTCGGTGAACGCGCGCTGCACCTCTTCGGCGAAGGTGAGCGGGACGGCGTTCTCACACTTGGGCCCCTTGTCGGAGCGCTCGCGCCAGACCTTGGCGACGGGGTTACCGCCGGTCTGCGCGGCGCCCTCGCTCGCGTAGAACTCGCCGACGAAGTTCACGGGCTCGAACGTGTTGCGCGTCATCGCGTAGCGATATAAGAACTGCATCGCCGGGTAGACGTCGTCGCGCTTCGTCGGCTGCTTGAAGGCGACGCGCAGCTTGACGTCCTGACCGTCGGTGGGCCCCGTCACGTCGTCGACGACGACGGCGAAGCCGGGGACGCCGGGCGGCACGCGCGGCTGGTCACAGCACACCTTCACGGGCGATGCTTTGTCGGGGGTGCACGCGGACGTGAAGAGGGACGGGGCGAGTGCGACGACCAAGGCCGCGGCGGTGCCGCCGAGCGGCAAGGTCATCCTGCGAGAGCGCATCGGAACCTCCTGGGGATCCTTCAGGGGACCCGGAAGGTACACCAGATCGCAGCGCTCGCACTGGTGTTTTCGGCGTCGTGGCGCCCCCCGCGACAATGCGTGCGAGCAAGGAGAGGCGCGCTGCGGCGAGCGGCGCGACGCGCGTCTATAAACTGATGGGCTCTTTCGCGAGACGACGAGGTAAGTTATTGTACGCTCGCCTCGCATGAATCGCTTAGCTGCTCGGGTGCGTTCCATGGGTCAGCGCGCTTTACCGCCGCTCGTGATCTTGCTCGGACTTTCTTTGGGCGTCGGAGGAATCGGCCGCTCCGCGAGCGCCGCCGAGCTCACGCCGCTGCAGAAGCAGGAGATGAAGCAGCTGTACGAGCGCGCGACGCGCGCCTACGACGTGGGCAAGTACAACGAGGCCATCGAGGAGTATCAGAAGGCGTACGAGATCGGCGGTGACCCGCCCATGCTCTACAACATCGCGCAGGCGTACCGTCTCAACGATCAGCCGACCGAGGCGCTGCGCTTTTATCGGCGCTATCTGCAGCGGGCGCCGAGCGCGCGCAACCGAGAGGACGTCGAGCGCAAGATCGCCGAGCTCGAGAAGTCGGTCGAGGACAAGCGCAAAGCGGCGGCGGCCGTGACGCCGCCGCCCGCGCCCGTGACGCCGCCCGCGCCTGTCGTGACCGCGCCGCCGCCCGCGCCTGTGCCGGTACCCGCTCCGGCGCCCGCGGACGCGACGGTCGGCGGTGGCGTGCCGGCGACGATCGCGAGCCCGCCGGCCGCGCCCGTCGAGGAGCAGAGCTCGACGCGTGCGATCATCTCGTGGTCGGTCCTCGGGGCCGGCGTCGTGACGGCTGGCGTCGGCGCCGTGTTCGGGATCCTCGCGAAGCAGAAGTCGAACAGCGTGACGAACATGTCGAGCTCCAATCCGCCCGTCGAGTTCAACCCTCAGCTCGAGCATGACGGGAAGGTCTACAACAACCTCTTCATCGGCCTCACGATCGCGGGCGGAGCGGTCGCGGCCACGGGCGTCGTCCTCCTGTTGACGGGCGGCTCCTCGGCGGAGGCGCCCGCCGCTGCGCCTCCGGCGACGGCTCAGGCTACGTTCATCCCCTGGCTCGGCGCTGGCCTCGTGGGCGCTGGGGCGGATTTCCGATTCTGAACGCCGTGACGAGCTCACCCATTCGTTCGCGCGCGCGAGGTCTCGCCGCGGTCTGCGTCCTGGCCGCGTCGTTCGGCGCGAGCTGCTACAACCCGAGCATCAAGGACGGCGGCTACCTCTGCAACACGGAGCTCAGCCCCAGCTGCCCGAGCGGCTTCCACTGTGATGCCTCCAACAAGTACTGCCTCCGCGACGGCAGCAACAAGATCATCGACGCCGGCTCCGACGTATCGACGGTCGATACACATCCTTCCGTCGACGCGTCCGTCGACAAGACCGTCGCGGAGGCCGGACACGACGCCCCCGTCGACGTCGCGTGTTTCTCACCAGTGGCAACGTGCACGGCGGCCGCGGGGCTCACGTGCGATCCCTACTGTCAGACGGGCTGCGGGTGCCACGACAAGTGCGCCGTCGTCAACGGCGCGCTCGCGTGCTCGACGCCGTTCGGCACGCTCGGGAACACGGGCGACGCGTGTACGATCGCGAGCAACGGCGCCGACAATTGCCGGCCAGGGCTCACCTGCGTGACCGACGGCTGCGGCAACCGGTGCTACAAGTACTGCCGCTCGGATCAAGATTGCCCGATGTCGGCGTGCAACCGCGACGCGGGCGCCGGACAGAAGGTCTGCGACGTTCCCCACGTCACGTGCAACCCCATCAAGACGACCCCGTCGACGTGGGGATGCCCGCTGACGAACGACGGCTGCTACCTGTCGCCCACGGTCGTGGACGTCACGCTGTGCGACTGCCCTAACGTCACGTCCCCGACCGGCGGTGGCATCGGGGCGCCGTGCAAGGTGTCGCACGATTGCTACGCGGGGCTGGTCTGCATCGATCCGACGGGCGGGAACAACTTCCAATGCCACGAGGTCTGCATGCTCGGCGCGGCGACGACGTGCATCGGCGGGGGATCCTGCACCGCGCTGAACCGCAGCGCGAAGTACGGCTTCTGCAATTAGTGCGTGAGCGCGGGTGGGTGATAGCATGGTGGCCGTCGACGATGGCCGCCCGAGGATCGATCTCCGCCTTGCTCTGTGCGCTGGCGCTGTCGTGCTACAAGCCGCAGATCCAGGACGGCGGCTTCCTGTGCGCGACGAGCGGCCAGCGATGTCCGGACGGCTTCAGCTGTTACGACAATCACTGCTCGCGTAGCCCGGCGACGCAGCCCCAGAAGGACGCGAGCACGACCGGCGACGCGGCCACCGAATCGATGTGCGCGTCGCCGCCCGTGACGGCGCTCTGCGCGACGGTGCCCGCGGCGAGTGACGCGTGCAACCCGACCTGCCAGACCGGCTGCGCGTGCGGCCGCTGCAACGTCGTGGGCGACGCGCCCGCGTGCGTGCCCTCGGGCACGGTGCAGCTGGGCGGGATCTGTCGGCCTGGTGACGCCGACAACTGCGGCCCTGGGCTCATCTGCCTGACGGAGGCGTGCGGCAACGGCCTCGCGCGCTGTTACCAGCACTGCACAGACGACGCGCAGTGCAAGAACACGATCTGCACGATCCCGATCGAGGACGCGAAGGGCATCAACACGAGGTTCAAGACCTGCGACGTACCGCCGAGCGCCTGCAATCCCGTCAGCAACTCCGGCTGCCCCGATCCTGCGTTCAACTGCTACATCACGAGCACCGGTACGACGCTGTGCGACTGCCCGTCGAGCCCGGACCCGACCAAGCTGGGTAAGAACGGCGCGACCTGCGACCTCTACAACGACTGCGCGCCCGAGTTCGTTTGCATCAACCTCGACGGAAATGGACCGCGCTGTCACTTCGCGTGCGACGTCACGATGCCGAGCTGTCCCAACATGTCGGTGGATGGTGGCATCGGATCGCCCGCCCAGTGCGTCCCCTCGGGCGCGGGCTCGAAGTACGGCTACTGCAACATCTGAACGAGCGCCGCGCGCTATCGCTCGCAGTGAACGGTGAGGCTCCACCCCTCGTGGAGGTAGGCCTTGCGAACGGTGCCGGGATCGCCGCAGATGCGCGCGTCGGAGGCGGGCAGGGCGCAGATCTCGCGCGGGCCCGCGTGGGTGCGCACGGAGCTCTTCTTGCGCGCGCCCACCTCGCCGAGCGGCTGACCGTCGACTGACACGCGCGTCGGCTGCGGGCACAGCGTGTTGTCGACGTCGATCCAGATCGCGGGCGCGGCCATCGTCGACTGGGCCGGGCCGGCGGCGGGCTCGGCGACGCTCGCGCGCGCGCCGGGCTTGTCAGCCGGAGACGGCGCGCCGTGCGGCTCGTCGCGCGGACCCGCGTCGTCGAGGGCCCACGCGCTGGCCTCGGTGGGGTTCGGCGTGAGGCCCGGCTTCCCGTCGCCGGGCACGGCCTTCGCGATCGCCTTGAGGCCGGTCTTGCAGGTCGCGTGGCGCATCTCGGCGCCGAGTTGGTCGTAGAACGCGACGCGCATCTCGCGGTAGTCGTCGAGCAGGTGCTGGTGCAGGTCGCGCGCCTGCTTGACCTTGATGCGGTAGTCGGGCGTGAGCGCGGCGGCGTCGCCGAGATCGTCGGCGCGCCGGATGTCGCGGAAGTGGCCCTGGAGCTGCTGCCCGAGCAGCAGGTATTTGCCGCCAGCCGCGAGCGCGCGCGCGTAGGGCTCGGCCGTCGCGGCGGGGCACACCTTGGGCGCGGGCGCGCCCGCGGGCCCCTCGAGCGCCGAGAGCGTCTCGTGCACGGCCGTAGAGAACGCGTCGCGCACGTGATCCATCTCGCCCTGTAGCGCGAAGAACCGATCGACGTCCAGGCGCAACGACGCCGCGTCGCCAAACACGGGATCGACGCGCGGCTGCGCCTCCGTGCGGAACGGAATCACGCTCGTCGCGGACGCGGGCGTGGCTGACGCGTTCGGCGCGAGCGCCAACCAAACCCCGAGAAACCCCTCGAACATCTTCGTTCCAATTATGTGTTCGGCCCGCGTCGCTCCGCCAGAATTTGCACGGACAGAGTATGTTGGCGCGATGGGATCTCCGCCGACGGCGCTGCCGCGCTTCGCCTATCTGACGCCGCGCACGCTGCCGCCCGCCGACAAGCTCCAGGGGCGCGTCGCCGTGCTCGACGTCGCGTTCGCGAGCGAGGGTGGAGGCAGCTCGTTCGCGAAGACGACGCTCCCGTTCATCAACGGCCTCGGGTCGCGCCTCGCGGCCTGGGTCGACCACCATGACCACGATCGGCACGTCGATTATCGCGACGATCCGCGCTTCGTGCTGTGCACGAAGGCGCAGCACGGCGCGTGCCCCGAGATCATCACGCCCGAGATCGTCCACGCCGCGGGGCCGGTCGACACGGTCGCCGTGCACCTCGACCTCGACGGCATCTACTCGGGCGCGAAGTGGGTGCTGGGGGGCGTCGAGCCCTACGACGGCGCCGACGCCGACGCGCGCGCCGTCGACACGCGGCGCGGCAAGCCCGGCCCCATCGCGACGCGCATCGATCGCGCGCTGCGGGCGCGGTTCCGCGACGAGACGCTCAAGCACCGCGTCGTGCAGTACCTCGTCGCGCGCGGCAAGGCGCCCGTGCTGTGGGACGAGATCGATCTCGCGGCGCGTGAGATCGACCCGTTGCTCGAAGAGAGCCGGAGGTTGGCCGATCGCTTCGAGCTGCGCGACGGCGTCGCGTACGTCGAGGCGCAGGGCAAGCCATACGACAAGACGGAGCTGCTGCTGCTCGGCCAAGAGCGGGCGCCCATCTCCGTCGTGCGTGACGCGGGCGCGCTCACGATCGCCGCGGACTTCGAGTCGGGGTTCGACTTCGTGCGCCTGTTCCACCTGGGCGGCGGCATGCCGACGCGCGTGACGGTGCCCGAGGGCCGCTACGCCGACGTCATGAGCAAGCTCGCGGCCGAGACGGCGCGGCGCCGCGCGCCCGAGGGTGCCGCGGGCGCGGGCTCGGTGTAAGGTCAAGCGCACCATGCCTCGCTCGCGCGCCGCCCTCCCGACGACCATCACCCGCTACGGCAAGCTCGCGGCGCGGGTCCTGTCGGCCGCGGGCGGCATGACGAAGGGCCTCGCCTCCGAAGGACCGCTGCCGTCGCGGCGCGACATCCTCGTGATCGTCGACGAGCTGCTCGAAGTGCTGTTCCCCGAGTCGCACCGCATGGGGACCCACGGCGGCGTGCTGCGCGACCACGTGGCCAACACGATCGCCTCGCTCGAGGTCCACCTCGAGCGCGCGATCTACCTCGGCCTGCACCGCACCTGCCCGAAGAACGCGCCCGCCGATGACAAGTGCGCCAAGCGGGCGCGCGCCCTCACGACGCGCCTGCTCGACGCGCTGCCTGACATCCGCGCGCGCCTCGGCAAGGACGTGCTGGCCGCCTACGACTCCGACCCCGCGGCCACGGGCATCGACGAGATCGTCGCGTGCTACCCCGGCCTGTACGCCATCGCCGTCTATCGCGTCGCGCATCACCTGCTGGGCCTCGGCGCCGAGGTGCTGCCGCGCATGCTCACAGAGCACGCGCACTCGCGCACGGGCATCGACATCCACCCGGGCGCCACGATCGGCGAGTCGTTCTTCATCGACCACGGCACGGGCATCGTCGTGGGTGAGACGTCGACGATCGGGAATCACGTGCGCATCTACCAAGGCGTGACGCTGGGCGCGCTGTCGATCCGCGACCGCGGGCGCACCGACAAGACGGCGAGCCCGCAGTCGAAGAAGCGCCATCCCACGATCGAGGACGACGCGATCATCTACGCGAACGCGACGATCCTCGGCGGCAACACGGTCATCGGCCAGGGCGCCGTCGTGGGCGGCAACGCCTGGATCACCTACTCGGTCCCGCCGCGCACGCGCGTGGGGGTCGGCACCTAAGCGGGTCGCGGCGGTTGGCGCTCTCCCCGAACAAGCTCGAGCTCCTCCGCAGCGTCTCCGTCGAGATCCTGGACGCCCAGCGCCCGCTGCGCGTGCTGCGCGCGCTCGCGTGGAGCGACGAGGCCGAGCGCGCCTTCTTCGCGTCGGGCGCGCGCGAGCTGCCGCGGCCCGAGTACCGCATCGCGCCCGAGATCGCGCAGGCGGGCGAGCGCTTCCGCGTCCTCAAGACGGCGCTCGCGGGCGGCGGCGCCATCGAGACCTTCCTGCGCGAGACCTGCGACTCGTTCCTCACGGCGGCGCGCATGCTCACGGCCGTCGGCACGAAGGACTTCTACTACCACTCGGTGGAGCTGTACGGCCGGCCCGCGAGCCTCTCGGCGGATCGCAAAACGACGAACCTCGATCTCGCGCAGCACTTCTCGCAGGTCGTCGACGGCGTCGTCGGCACGGCTCGCATCCCGAGTCCCGCCGACGCCGAGACGCTCACGGCCGAGGAGGTCGTGCCGATCCTCACGCGCCGCTTCGCGCGCTTCTTCGCGGGCGCGGGCATCGGCGTCGAGGTCGTCGACGGCCTGGCCGCGAAGGCCGCCGCGAGCGTCGACGGCGTCCGCCTGCAGCGCGGCGCACTGTTCTCCCAGCGCGACCTGCTGCAGCTCGAGTACCACGAGGGCCACGTCCACATCGCGACGGCGCTCAACGGCCGCGCGCAGCCCATCGTCGCGTTCACGGGCTACCCGTCGCCGCGCACGACGGGCACGCAAGAGGGCCTCGCCGTGCTCACCGAGTTCCTCACGCAGTCGACGAGCCTCGAGCGCCTGCGTCGGCTGTCGGACCGCACGCTCGCGATCCGCATGGCCGAGGACGGCGCGAACTTCTGTGAGCTGTACCAATTCTTCCTCGGGCGCGGTCACGACGAGGACGCGGCCTACGACTGCGCGCGCCGCGTGTGCCGCGGCGGCCTCGTCACGGGCGGCGCGCCGTTCACGAAGGATGTCTGCTACCTCGACGGCCTGCTGCGCGTGACGAACTTCCTGCGCGTCGCGCTCGTGCGCGGCCACCTGCACCACGTGCAGCTCTTCTTCGCGGGCAAGATCGACGTCGGCGACGTGCCGCTCTTCAGCCGCCTCGAGCGCGAGGGCGTCGTGACCTCGCCGCGCTACGTGCCCGCCTGGGCGCGCGACCTGTCGTACCTGACAGCGTTCATGAGCTACTCGGCGTTCCTGGGCGAGTGCGACCTGTCGGCCGAGCGACGGCGCTACGAAGACTTGCTCGGGCGCGCCGAGGTCGAAGAGCTCTGACGCGTGTCAGGCGGGCGCCGACGCGCGATCGGGCGCTGGGCCGGCCGCCGGATCGACGGGCGGCTTTGGCTCCGAGAACGGCAGCACCTCTCCCTTGCGCGTGAGCAGCCATACGCCGACGCCCACGGTCGCGATGCAGGCCCATTGCGCGGGCGTGAGGCCGGCGTAGCGCTCGTCGGGGCGCGTGACGTCACGCGCGCGTAGAAAATCGAGGCCGAAGCGCACGGGCGCGTACATCGTCGCGAACAGGCCGATGATGCGGCCGGGTACGCGCGGCTTCTTCGCGTACCAGAACAGGATCGCCGTCATGACGATCGTGAACAGCAGCTCGTCGAGGCCGAGATCGTGGCGCGGGCCGTCGGGGTACTTCACGGCGAGGAAGAACGTCGTGTGCAGGCCCGGGTGATCGTGCGCCGTGAAGCAACCCGTGCGCCCGAAGATCCACCCGACGGCGAGGCCGAGCGCGACCGAGTCGGCGTAGGGCAGGGCGGGGATCTTCTCTTTGCGCGTGTAGTAGACGAACGCGAGCAGCGCGCCCAGAAAGCCGCCGAACGACGACAGCCCCGCCCAGACGTTGACGAGGATCCACGGGCTCTGCTTGATGCGCTCGGGGAAGTAGAAGATCACGGAGACGAGGTGGGCGACGATGAAGCCCACGATGACGATGCGCGCGTTGAGGAACTTGACGTCCTTGTCCTCGATGCCGCGCTGGACGCCGCGCCGCACGACGATGCGATCGCCGAGGATGACGCCGATGGCGACGAGCACGCCGAACATGTGGATCGGCAAGCCGGCGATATCGAACAGATGCCCATCAAAATAGGGAATCACGTGCGCGCGCCTTGGCCGTCGCGCAGGGCCTGGACGATGTCCCTCTGGCCGTCGGCGTGGTAGCTCGAGCGGACCATGGGGCCGGACTCGACGTGGGGGAAGCCCATGGCGAGGGCCTCGGCCTTGAGCAGCGCGAACTCGTCGGGGTGAACGAAGCGCGCGACGGCGAGGTGCTTGCGCGACGGACGCAGGTACTGGCCGAGCGTGAGGATGTCGACCCCGATCTCGCGCAGCTCGCGCAAGACGGCGCGCACCTCGTCGAACTCCTCGCCGAGGCCGAGCATGAGCCCCGTCTTCGTGATGGCGCCGCGGGTTTTCGCGTGCCGCAGGATCGTATACGACCGCGCGTAGCTCGCCTGCACGCGCACCTGGCGCGACAGGCGCGGCACCGTCTCGAGGTTGTGCGCGAACACGTCGGGCGCCGCGGCGAGCACGACGTCGACCGCGCCCGTGTCGCCCTTGAAGTCGCCCACGAGCACCTCGAGCACCATCTCGGGCGCGCGGCGCTTGCACGCGCGGATCGTCTCGGCCCAGTGGGCGGCGCCGCCGTCGGCCAGATCGTCGCGGTCGACGCACGTGATGACCGTGTGCCGCAGCCCGAGCTCGGCCAGCATCGTCGCGACGTGCTCGGGCTCGTTCGGATCGGCCGGCAACGGGCGCCCCGTGGGCACGTCGCAGAACTGACACGAGCGCGTGCACGTGCCGCCTAGGATCATGATCGTGAGCGCCTGCCGGTTCCAGCACTCGCCGATGTTGGGGCACGACGCGCTCTCACACACCGTGTGCAGCCCCAGCTCGGCGACGCGCTTCTTCAGATCGAAGAAGACCTCGCCCGTCGGCATCTTCATGCGGATCCAGCTCGGCTTCGGCTGGAACCGCTCGCCCTCCGCGGGCGCCTCGACGGCGCCCGTGGTCTCGAGCACACGCAGCTTGCGCGATCGGGTTTCGACGATGCGGTCAGACACGGCTACGGGAGTGTAGCTTACGCTCGCGTCGGGGCGCTTTTAGATATGGAACGCCGCGCGAGCGGCGCCGCCCGCCGCCTCCATCAAGACCGACGTCGCTGCCAAACGCGCGGCCGCGCGAAAGTTCTCAATTGTTGGAGTGCTCCTGACGATTGGCCCGGGGAATGGCTAGTCAAGGTCCAGGCGCCACGGGTCCGTCCACCGTTGGAGCGCGCCCCGGTGACGCGCCGACCCGTGGTCAGGTCCTCGTCGTCGACGACGACGTTCCGACGGCGCGCGGGTTCGGCCGCATCCTCACGGGCGCGGGGTTCTCCGTGACGTTGGCCCACGACGGCAAGGAGGCGGCGGAGCTCGCGAGCAAGCGGACCTTCGACACGATCCTGAGCGACATCGCCATGCCGGGCATGAGCGGCATCGAGCTCATGCGCGCCGTGCGCGAGCACGACCTGGACGTGCCCGTGATCCTGATCACGGGCGGCCCCGCGATCGAGAGCGCCGTCGAGGCCATGGAGTACGGCGCGCTGCTGTACCTCATCAAGCCCATCGAGGCGCAACAGCTCGAGGACGTCGTGACGCGCGCCGTGCGCCTGCACCAGATGGCGCTCATCAAGCGCGAGGCGCTCGCGCTCTTCCACATCGACAACAAGGCGCTCGGCGATCGGGCGGGGCTCGAGGCGCGCTTCGAGAACGCGCTCGCGACGCTGTGGGTCGCCTACCAGCCCATCGTGTCGTGGTCGGCCCAGCTCGTGTTCGCCTACGAGGCGCTCGTGCGCAACAAGGAGCCCACACTGCGCTCGCCGCCCGATCTGTTCGAGGCGGCGGAGCGGCTCGGCCGGTTGCAAGAGCTTGGGCGTGTCATCCGCGATCGCGTCGCGTCGACGGCCGACGAGCTGCCCTCCGGCGGGCTGCTCTTCGTCAACGTCCACGCGCTCGAGCTCGACGACGACACGCTCTTCCAGGCCGAGTCACCGCTGTCGCGGCACGCCAAGAGCGTCGTCCTCGAGATCACGGAGCGCGCGCCCATCGAGAAGATCCGCGACGTCGGCAACCGCGTCGCGCAGCTGCGCGCGCTCGGCTACCGCATCGCCGTCGACGATCTGGGCGCCGGCTACGCTGGGCTCACGAGCTTCGCGCACCTCGAGCCCGAGGTCGTGAAGGTCGACATGTCGCTCATCCGCGGGCTCGATCGCTCGCCGCTCAAGCAGAAGCTGCTGTCGTCGATCGTCGCGCTCTGCCAGGAGCTCGGCATCCAGATGATCGCCGAGGGCATCGAGACCGAGGCCGAGCGCGACATGCTCATCACCCTGGGCGGCGACCTGTGCCAGGGGTACCTGTTCGCGCGGCCGCAGCTGCCGTGGGCCAACACGGCGTTCGGCGGCGTGGGCCGCGATCCGGATTCGAATCACGGCCTCTGACGCACATTCCACAAGGGATGTGCGTATACGGGTCCCATCACGCCCTCCACCTCCCCGCGCGCGCTTCGCGCGCGGCCCTAACGGGCGCGTGATAATGTTCGCGGCGTGAACGTCGAGCTCGCGAAGGAATTCCGTTTCGAGGCAGCGCATCACCTGCCGAACGTGCCCCCGGGACACAAGTGCGCGCGCGTCCACGGCCACAGCTACAAGGTCGAGCTCCAGGTGAGCGGCCCCGTCGACCCGCACACGGGGTGGCTCATCGATTTTGGCGTCATCGATCAGGCATGGATCCCCTTGCACGAGCGGTTCGACCACCACAACCTCAACGAGGTCCCGGGCCTCGAGAACTCGACCTGCGAGAACATCGCGATCTACGTGTGGCGGGCGCTGCGCCCCGCGATCCCGCAGCTGTCGGCCGTCACGATCTGGGAGATGTCGGACGGCCGCTGTACCTACCGCGGGCCGTGAACTAGCTAGATGAGGGGGGCTGCGTGATGAGGCGAACGGGCGCGTATCAGGTCGTCAAACCTCGCCACCTTCGTTTCGTCACGTTGAACCTGTGGGGCGAGAACGGCCCGTGGGAGGCGCGGCTCGAGCTCGTCGCCGACAAGCTCGCGGGCGTGCTGCCGGACGTCGTCGCGTTGCAGGAGGTCCGCGAGGTCCCGGGCAGCGTCACGAACCAGGCCGCCCTCATCGCAAAGGCGCGCGGGTGGAACCACGTCTACGCGCCGTCGACGGCGTGGGGGGGAGGGCAGGAGGGGCTCGCGATCCTGTCGAAGTTCCCCATCGGCGCGCACGACTTCCGCGTGCTGCCGCACAGCCAAGAAGACGAGGGGCGCATCGTGCTGTCGGCGCGCGTCGACACCGAGTTCGGCGAGACGTGGGTGCACACGACGCACCTGTCGTTCCGCGAGCACGAGGGGCGCAAACGCGAGGACCAGGTGCTGGTCGTCGACGAGGTCGTGCAGGCGCACAGGAACGACGCTCCTCAGGTCGTCATGGGCGACTTCAATGCCGTTCCACACAGCGACGAGATCCGCTGGCTGTCGGGGCTCACGACGCTGGCGGGGCGGCGCGCGTACTACCAAGACGCGTGGGACATGATTCACCCGGACGAGCCCGGCTACACCTGGGCCAAGGACAACCACTACCGCGAGCGCATGTACTGGCTGCGCGCGGACCGGCGGCTCGACTACATCTTCGTGACGCCGACGCGCCGCGACCGGCGCGGCACGGTGCACGAGGCGCGGCTGTTGTTCGACGAGCCGATGGTGCTGGGCGGGGGCGAGCGCATCTTCGCGTCGGATCACTTCGGCGTGTTGGCCGAGGTGCAGTACCTCACCGAAGATCCGGCGTCCGGACCGCCGTTGACCTCGACGTCGGGCGGCTAGTGTTTCGCCTCGCGCACGTCACCGATCCGCACTTTCGCGGGCAAACACCCTTCGAGGGCGCCGCGATCGGCGACTTCGCGGGCAAGCGCGCCGTGGGCGCGATCAACCTGGTCGTCAACCGCACGCGCAAGCACAAGATGGCGCTGCTCGAGGCGCTGCGCGAGGATCTGCGCGCGCAGGCCGTCGACCACGTCGCGCTCACGGGTGATCTGTCGAACATCTCGATCGAGGCCGAGTGGCAGAGCGCGCTGCGGTGGCTCACGGTTTACGGCGCCACGCCCGACGCCGTGACGGTCATCCCCGGCAACCACGACACGTACGTCGCCGAGGTCGTCGAGTCGCGCATCTTCGAGCGGTTGTTCGCGGCCTACCAGACGCGTGACCTCGGCGACTCGTCCGAGCCGTACCCCTTCGTGCGCATGCGTGGCGGCGTCGCGCTCGTCGCCGTGTCGAGCTGCGTGCCCACGGGCGATCTCGGCGCGTGGGGCGAGGTCGGCGCCGCGCAGCTCGCGCGCCTCGAGGCGGCGCTCGCGGAGCCCGCGCTCGCGGACAAGACGCGCGTCGTGCTGATTCACCACCCTCCTGTCCTCATCAAGGAGGGCGAGCAGCGCAACCTCAAGGATCGGGCGGCGCTCGCGGGCGTGCTCGCGCGCGCAGGCGCCGATCTCGTGCTGCATGGCCACGACCACGCCGACGAGCGCGCGACGCTCGACGGGCCGGGCGGCGCGAAGATCCCCGTCGTGGGCGCGGGTTCGGCGTCGTACACCGGCAGCCCCGAGCGCCGCTCGCGCTACAACATCTACGAGATCGAGGGCCGCTCGATCACGTGCGTCATCCGCGCGCACGACGAGGCCAGCGACCAGTTCCGCGAGGTCAGCCGCGAGACGCTGGCCTGATCCGTTCGCTACGCGCCAAATACCTCGTCCACGCGCACGCTCAGGTCTGCAAACGCCAACGGCGCGATCGTCTCGCCGAGCCGAAAGGGCGTGACGCGTGCATAGGCGCCGCCGATCGGATCGCTATGTCGCTCGATGATCCGATCCGTGAGATTCGCGATCCAGTACTCGGGGACGCCAACACGCGCGTACAGCTCGGCCTTGGTTTGCCGGTCGAACCTCAAAGACGAATCCGCCACCTCGACGATCAGGAGCGCCTGGTTCGGGTGCGCGGCCGCGTAGTTCCCGAGCGCGACTACGGCCAGGTCAGGCTCGGGCACGCTGTCAGCGCCCGCGACGAACGGAAGTTGAACGCGGACGTCGGCTCGGCCGACCAACCGCGGCATGAGCAGGCGGGTGAGGACCTGAATCGCGTAAGAATGCGGCGCGTTCTGTGGGCTCATCTCGACCACGACCCCCTGAATCAATTCGACGCGCTCGTCGCGGAAAAATCCGGCCGCGACCATGCGCTCGTACTCCTCCCCTCGAAGGGGTCGCTGTCGTTCGGCGAGCTGACCCATTGGTCGAATTTAGCATGAGAGCACGTCTGATTTTCGCGATCCGCGGCCTGTCATTGAACGAATCGACGCGTTGGGGCGACAGTACGGGCATGCGGAAGCTGGGGATTGGGATCGCGGTGTTCGGGATGGTCGCAACGGCGCGGGCGAGCGAGGGGGGCGACACGCCGCTCATGGTCGCGGCCGAGATCGCGCCCGGTGTCGGGCTCGACGGTGAGGACGTGCGGCGCGCGATCGCCGACGAGCTCCACCGGCGCGTCGTCGCGCCCGCGCTCGCGCCGACCGTCGACGCTGAAGAAGTGTTGGTCGTCGCCGTGAGTCCGGCGCGCATCGTCGTGTCGTTCCACGCGCGCTCCGACGAGCGGGCCGCGCGCGCGATCGCGACGCCGCCCGATCGGGCCGCGCGGTTGCGCGCCGTCGCGTGGCTCGCGGGCAACCTCGCGCGCGATCAGGTGTCGCCGCTCGTCATGGCGGCGGCGACGGCGACGGCGAGTCCACCCGCGGTCGCGTCACCCATGGCCGTCGCGCCACCTACCGATGTGGGCGCCGTCGAACCTCCCGCGACCGCGGGATCACCATCCGCGGTGACGGCGCCGCGACGATCCGACGGGCTCGCGCTGCGAGCCACGCGGGCTGAACGCTCAGCCGATCCGACGTGGACCGTGACGGTGGCTGGTGGCCCTTCGATCGACTACGCCGTTCTCAGGCATCCGAGCGGGAACGTGCCTGGAGGAGACTTCATCCAGTCATCCTGGCAGCTCGAGGTGCAGCGCCGCCGTCTCGAAGGATGGCTACTCGGGGGCGCGCTCGACTACGGTCCCTCCGAGGCCCACGGTTTCGGGCTCGCCGTCACCGGCGGCATGGAGCAACGCTGGCGAGGGTTTTACGTCGAAGAGTCCCTCGGCGTCGGTTTCGAGAGCGCGATCATTCGCTCACAAACGACGCAGACGACGAACAGCTCGATCTCGGGCGTGAGCTCGGAGACGACGACCGCGTCGTCTCTCGAGACGGCGCCCTACGCGCGGCTGTTCGTGACGGCCGCGCATCCCGTGTGGAATGCATGGGATCTCGTCGCGCGCGCGGGGGTGCACGCCACGTTGACGGACACG
>DATAZS010000220.1:0-13211 GCA_036271915.1 Polyangia bacterium | reverse complement strand
GACCTTGTCGGCGCACAGGCGGCGCGCCGTCTCTTCTTGATAGAGCTTGCTCGTGTAGTAAGGCCAGCGCGCGATGACCTCGAGCGGCGCCGTCGAGCCCTCGTCGGGCATCTCGTCGGCGCGCTTCGACGCCGCGATCGTGCCGCTCGTCGACGACATGACGATGCGCCTCACGCCCGCGCGCACTGCCGCCTCGCACAGCACGCGCGTGCCGTCGACGTGCACGGCGTACATCTTGTGACCGTCGCTCGGCTTGTGCGAGACCATGCCCGCGAGGTGGTAGACGCGATCGACGCCGTCGAGCGCGCGCGCGACGTCGTCGGGCTTCGTGACCGAACCTTTGACGATCTCGACGCCGAGCTCGCGCAGCCACGCGGGCGGCGTGCTCTGCACGAGCACGCGCACGTCGTGCGCGGGGCCGCGCGACGAACGCGCGAGGCCGCTTACGAGGTGCGAGCCCAGGAATCCCGTGCCACCCGTGACGAGGACCTTCTTCACGACACCGACCTCAAGAAGCGGCGCTTGGGTCCGCGTTCGCGCGCCGCGATCACGCCCAGCACCTGCGTCTCGCCGCTCCACGCGGCGCGCGCGGCCTCGGCGTCGAGCAGCGTCGCGACGCCGTCGCGCAGGTTCTCGACGACCCGCTGCGTGAAGGCCGCCACGAGCCGCCAGCCCTCCTGCGCCGACAGACCTTGCGTGAGCGCCTCGAGCCACTCGACCGACAGGAAGGGGCCGAACGCCACCGACAGCGCGCGCGCGCGCGGCACGGCGGCGCCCTTGGGCAGCGCCTCGTACGCGCCCGCGATGTGCGCCGGCAAGATGCCGACGCCCGCGCGCAGCGCGAGGTAGCCCAGGCTGGGCAGGAAGTCCGTCATCTCGCCCGACATCGAGCGCGTGCCCTCGGGGAACACGACCATGCTGCGCCCGCGCCGCAGCACCTGCTCCGCCGTGTCCATCGACTTGCGGATCGAGCCCGAGCGCTCCATGGGCACGAGGTTCGTGAAGTGGCTGAAGAACGCGCGGCGGTACTTGTTGCGGAAGAAGTAGTCGGCCGCCGCGAGCGACGTCAGGTCCCTGCCCGCGTCGCCGAGCGCGACCTTGATCACGCCCATGTCGAGGTGGGACGAGTGGTTCGCGGCGACGATGAAGTTCGTGTGCTGCGGGACGTGGTTCGCGCCCACGATCTTCGTGTCGAGCGCGCCGTTGTAGAGCAGCTTCTGCGCGAGCGCGAGCCCGCGCTTGCCGGCGCGCGCGACGGCGCCCGGGACGCGCAGCTCGCCGTCCTCGTCGTGCGCGCCCGCCGTCAGGGATCGGCCGCGCGCCCCGACGAGGTGACCGCGCGCGAGCAGCTCGTGCAGCTCGGCGACCGTCGAGAGCGTCGTGACGTCGACGCCGTCGGGCAGCGCCGCGTTGGCGTTCTCCATGGCGCTCGCGAGCTCGGCGTACATCAAGCTGTCGAAGCCCAGCTGATCGAAGCGGCTGCCGAGCCCGACGTCGGCGCGCTTGCGCCCCGAGACGACGGCGATCGTCTCGAGCAGCCAGTTCACGGAGGCCTCGTCGGGACGAACGGCGGCCACGAGCGCGCCCGAGCTCTCGTCGGCCTTCTTGCGCGCGCTCTGCAGGCCAGCGACGACCTCGCGCCGCTTCACGCTGCGCTTCGCGCTGCGCGGCAGATCGTCGCCCTCCCAGATCTGCATGACCTTGACGCGCTTCCAGAACGGCAGGTCGGCGGACACCTTGCGGAAGTGCTCCTCGAGGCGCGCGTGGACCTCGCTGCGCGTGAGCATGACCTCATGCTCGTAGTTCGCGACGACGGCGCACGCGACCTGCTCGCCCACGTCCTCGGGCAGACCGACGACGGAGAGGTCCTTGATGAACGGCGAATCGCGATACAGATCCTCGATCTCGTCGGGGTAGACGTTCTTGCCGTTCGTGTCGACGATGATCTCCTTCGAGCGGCCCACGATGTACAGGTTGCCGGCGTCGTCGAACTTGCCGAGATCGCCCGTGTGGAACCACCCGTCCTTGATCGACGCCGCCGTCGCCGCCTCGTCCTCCCAGTAGCCGGCCATGACGTTGCGGCCGCGCGCGATGACCTCGCCCACGCCCGTCGCCGCGTCGGCCTCGGAGATCTTGACCTCGATGCCCGGCAGCGGCTTGCCCACCGACCCGACGATGGGCGTGCCCTTCGGCGACGTCACCGTGAGGACGGGCGCCGTCTCCGTGAGGCCATAGCCCTCGAAGAAGTTGAAGCCGAGGCCGTGGAAGGCCTTGAGCACGTCGGGCGGCAGCGCCGAGCCGCCCGAGATGAGGTAGCGGATGCGCCCGCCGAAGCCTTCGTGAATCGGCAGGAAGATGAGCACGCCGAGATCGACCTTCGTGCGCGTGCGCAGCTCGTAGTTCGCCGCCATGAGGCCCTTCATGAAGGTCTCGAGGACAGGCGCCTTCTCGGAGAAGCGCTGCATGAGGCGGCGGCGCATGAGATCCCACAGCGCGGGCACGCCGACGATCGCCGTGACGCGGCCCTTCTTGAGGGCGCTGCCGATGGCCTCGCCCGTGAGCTCGGTGAGGTAGGTGATCTGCGCGCCGTGCGCGAGCGGCACGAGCAGGCCCGTCGCGAACTCGAAGGCGTGGTGCAGCGGCAGCACCGACAGCATCCCGTCGTTGACGCCGAACTCGAAGATCTTCGAGAGCTCGGCCACCATGAACGTGAGGTTCCGGTGCGTGAGCATGACGCCCTTGGGCTTGCCCGTCGTGCCCGACGTGAAGATGAGCGACGCGAGCGTGTCCGGGTTGTGCTTGCGCGCGAGCAGCGGCAGGCGCGCCTGCTCGACCTCGAGCGCGGGCAGCTCGAACGCGTGCGCGAAGCCCCACACCTTCGTCGTCAGGCCCGCGTCGGTCAGCGCGCGCGCGAGGCCCGCGCGCTTCTCGAGCAGGTCGTCGCCGATGAGGATGCCGGCGGCGCCCGACGCGCGCGCGACGTTCACGATCTCGGCGATCGTCGACTCGTGGCTGAGCGGCACGGCGACGGCGCCCACCTTGAGCGCGCCGAAGAAGGCCATCGACCACTCGGGCCTGTTCTTCGCGACGAGCATGACGCGCGCGCCGGCCGGGATCTCCTCGCCCACGAGGAACACGCCGACGCGCGAGGCGAGCTCCTGCAGATCGGCGTAGCTGTAGATCTCCTCGCGCTTGCCGCGCTCGATGCGCATCGCCGTGCGCGTCGCGTGCAGCTTCGTCGTCGTGTCGAAGAGCTCGAGCAGGTCGTGGTAGCTGTAGATCTGCTTCGGCTTGGGCGCGTAGGTCTGGTCGAGCTCGGGCAGCACCCAGCGCTGCAGGCCCGGGAAGTGGATCTTCATCCAGTACTCGAACCAATCGAGGTGCTCGGGCCCCCACGGCACGAGCGCCTGGTCCTCGGGCGGCAGCCGGTTGAACAGCGCGCGCACGTTGTCGGCGCGCAGGATGTACTTGTTCTCGAAGATGAACGGACGGAAGAGCTCGATGTTCTTCGCCGCCTCGTCGGTGACGCGCTCGACCTCGTCGAGGCCCTTCTTGAAGCGGTCGACGATCTCCGTGAAGCGCCCCGCGCCCCAGCGCGGCCGCAGGCGGCCGAGCGCGTCGGAGGCCTTGCGCGCGACGCGGTTCACCATCGGGATCGAGCGCGCCTCGTAGGCCTCCTCGGTCACGGGGCGGAACTCCATGCGCGCGACGAGGTCGTTGAGGAACTTGTTGCCCGTCTCTTTGTCCTGAAAGCGCTGGCGCTTGTACAGGCCCGTGAGCGTGACCACGCGATCCATGTGCAGCGGGTTGAGATCGCCGCTCGAGAGCTGGAACACGAGCGGCCCCTGCTCGACGCAGGCCTGCGCCGCCGCCATGAGCATGCCCGCGCACACGTGATCGACGGGCACGACGTCGAGGATGAGCTTGTTCGACACGGGCAGGACGTTCTGCCCCTTGAGCGCGAGGTACACGAGCGGCGCCGACGTCGTGAAGCCCTCGTTCCAGCCCGGGAACGGATACGCGACGGCGCTCTCGACGATCGCGGGTCGCACGATCGAGCGCACGATGCCGGTCTCGCGCGCGACGAGCTGGTCACCCATGCTCTTCGTGTACGTATAGATGTTGGGCCAGCCCCACTTCGCGGCGCGCTCGACGCCCTGCTGGGTCATCTGCTCGCGGATCCATTCCTTGCGTGCACGGGCAACGGCCAGCTTGAGCGCGCCCTCGTCGTCGGGATCGCGGTTCTCGTCCCACAGGCGCGCGCGCGCCTCCTGGCGCAGCCTCGCGAGCACCTGCGCGTCGTCGGCCAGCTGGCGGATGCGCGCCGCGCCCTGCGCGTTGTCGGCCATCTCTTGTTCGACCGAAAACTTCGTGCCCTGCAGCTCGCCGCGGCGCGGGAAGTAGCCGTCGAGCTCCTCGTTTTCCCACACCTCGCCCGAGCGGTTGCCGGCGACGAAGCACGTGCTCGTATGGATGAGCGCGGGCCGCCGCATGCGCTTCGCGAACGCGATGACGTTCTTCGTGCCCTCGACGTTCGTGCGCAGCGCCGACTCGAGCGGCGGGTTGAACGTCACGCGTCCCGACGAGTTGATGAGGACGTCGATGTCCTTGGCGACGCGCTCGGCCGCCTCCTCGGGCAGGCCGAGGTTCGGCTCCGTGATGTCGCCGTCGACGACGACGACCTTCTGCTCGAGGAACTTGCGCAGGCCTTCGGCGCCTCCGTGCTGGGCGCGCAGCGGGTTGAAGACGGGCGACGTCACGACGCTGTTCCAGAAGCGCGACTCGGCGTCCGTGCCCGACCCGCGGCGCACCATGACGTAGGCGCGCCCGATCTGCGGGAAGCGCTCGAGCAGCATGCCGAGCAGCACCTTCCCGACGAATCCCGTGCTGCCCAGGATGAAGACGTTGCGGCCCTTGAAGATCTCGGAGACGCGCAACGTGGAGGCGGCGGCCGGCGCGGTGGCGCCCTGGCCTTCGGACGGCGTTTTCTTCATGAAGCGAGGGTCTTAGATAACTCGCCCAGCGCCGATTGCCAACTCGGACGAAACGCGCACAACCTCGATGCGGTATGACCGATGGTAGGATGATGGGTATGCCGGCACGGAAGGTGAAGATCAGCGTCAGCATCGACGCCGCGTTGCTCGCTACAGTCGACCGGTACGCCTCCGCCAACCATGTCACGCGGAGCGCGGCGTTCGAGCGCTGGCTCGGGCAGGCCTCGCATCGAGAGAAGCTGAATCGGCTCGAAGAAGAGACGGCGGCGTACTACCTCTCGCTCACGGACGCGGAGCGGCGAGAGGATGCCGCACTGGCGGCTGCGTCCTCTCGCAACGCCAGGAAGCTCGACATTGACGACGGCTGGCCGGCTTCGGACGTCGCCTCGGCCTCGCGGCGTTCGCCCCGAAGGAAGACCAAATGAGGCGACGCGGCTATTTGTACTGGTCGAACCTCGACAAGCGCAGACCCGCGTTGGTGATCTCGATCGACGCACGCAATCAATACGCGACGGACGTCATCGTCATTCCGTGCTCGACCAACCTTGGCGACAGCCCGACGCACGTTCGGCTTGGTCGAAACGAAGGAGGAGTGCCGAAGCCATCTGTGCTGAAGTGCGAGCAGATCACGACCATTCCACGCGCGGAGATCGAGGAACTGGCGATTGGACCTGCCCTGAGTGGCGCCCGCTTGCGCGAGGTCGAGCTCGCCATCGCGCGCTCGATCGGCTTGCCGGCCTGACCTACTCGATGCAGCCGATGCGCTGCGTGTCGAAGGCCACGTCGTCGATCCACGCGTCGGCGAGCACGCGGTTGTCGATCGGCTTCATGCCGTCGGGCAGCTGGAGCTGGAGGCCCGCGTAGGGCGTCCAGCCGACCGTGATGGTCTTGACCGGGCCGATGCCGGCGATCTTCGGGCCGCCGCCCGGCATGTAGTACTGCGCCTCCTCGCTGTCGATCCACCAGCGCGGCACGGCGGAGTTCTTGCCGTCGAAGTACAGCTCGATGCAGTACCACTGGTCGACGATGTACGGCTTGCTGCGCAGCGGGTTCTCGCCGCCGCCGCCGTGCCATACGCCCATGATGCCGTCGAACTGCCAGCCGATCTCGTACCAGTTGCCGCCCTTGTTGGCGCCGTCGTACGCGGCGATCATGTTGCCGTGACCGCCCGGCGCGCCTGGCGAGAAGTGAATGTAGAAGCGGCCCCAGATCTGGTCGGTGAGCGTGCCCACCTTCGCCGTCTGCAGCACGCCGCCCGTCGCCGTGCCCGCGACGCTCGAGTACAGGTGGTACGCGTGCGTGCCGTGCGCGACGTCGTCGGTCACGATCGCCTTTGTGTTGCCGCCGCTCCAGACCGTCGTGTCGATGCCGTCCTCGAAGTCGATGCACAGCTGGTAGTCGTGGTTCGCGCAGCCCGCCGTCGTGAGCGGGCCCGCGTCGGGATCGCGATCGGTCGCGGCGTCCTTCGGCGAGCTGCCCGCGCCGCCGTCGGGAACGGAGCCCGCCACCCCGCCCGCGCCCGTCGTCGCGCCCACCGTGCCGTCGCCCGCTGTTCCCGACGCGCCCGCCTCGGCTCCAGCCGTCCCGGTGGCGCCGCTCGCGCCCGCGCCCGCGGCTCCAGCACCAGCCGCACCCGCCGTGCCGCTGCCGGCCGTGCCGCCGAGGAGCGGCTTCGAGTTGCCGCTCGAGCACGCCACGAGCGCGAGCGACAGCGCGACGACGCCGCAGGTCCGCGCGCGCGTCATTGGATGCACCCGATGCGCTGCGTGTCGAACGCCACGTCGTCGATCCACGCGTCGTTCAGCACGCGGCTATCGACGATCTTGTTCTGATCGGGGAGCTGGAGCCCGAGGCCCGCGTAGGGCGTCCAGCCGACCGTGATCGACTTGAACTGCGGGATGAGCACGGATTCAGGCGTCGTCGGGTCCATGGCCGCGCAGCACACGCCTGCCTGCGGCGTGTAGTACTTCGCCTCCGTGCCGTCGATCCACCACTTCTCGTTCCCCTTCACCGTGCCGTCGATGAACATCTCGACGCAGTACCACTGGTCGACGAGGTACGGCATCGAGCGCAAGGGCCGCTCCGCGTTGTTCGGGAGGTGGAAGTCGCCCATGATGCCGTCGAACTGCCAGCCGATCTCGTACCAGTCGCCGTTGTAGTTGCTGGCGGCGCCACCTGGGGACCAGACGCCGTCGCTCGCGCCGATGAGGTTGCCGTGGCCGCCGGGCGCGCCAGGCGAGAAGCGAATGTAGAAGCGGCCCCAGATCTGGCTCGTGATCGCGCCGAGGTTCGTGGCGACCATGGTCCCGCCAGCGGGCTGACCCGCCTTCGAATAGAGGTGGTACGCGTGCGAGCCGTGCGCGAACTCCGTCGCCTCGATGGCGCCGGCGTTGGCGTGCGTCCCCCAGACGGTCGTGTCGAGCCCGTTCTCGAAGTCGTTGCACAGGACGTAGTCGTGGTTCGCGCAGCCGGCCGTCGTCACGGGCGCGCCGTCGACGATCTGCGTGCCGCCGTCCGTGTTCGAGGACGAGCCCGCGGAGCCGCTGGTGCTCGCGCCGGCCGTACCCGTCGCGCCCCCTGGTCCCGTGCCCGTGCCCGCCGCGCCGGTGGCGCCAGCGGAGGCGCCTGCCGAGCCGTTCGTGCCCGCCGAGCCCGGAGGCGGCAACCCGGCGGTCGATCCCGCGCTGCCACCGCTCGCGCCGGCCGATCCCGCGCCCGCCGTTCCCCCGCTCGCCCCTGCCGTTCCAATCGTGGTCTTGTTCTCGCTCGACGTGCACGCGACGAGCGCGACGGCGACGAACGAAAGGCAGAGCTGGGGCCGGGAAACACGCATGCGGGACCTCTTCCAGATGAGTGGGGTCAAACCATCAGCCTAGGCCCACGAAGGGCCGGATCACGTTGCAGCGCCCCGCGGCGCGATGCAACCCGTTGACGCACGTTATTGTGACGAGACCGAGGCCAAGCCTGGGCGACGCGCCTAACGCTGGACGTCCTGCCAGAGCACGCCGAGATCGAGGTCGATGGCGTCGAAGGGCTCGGCCCGCACCTTCGCGTCGTCGGTGAAGACCGCGAGCGAAGTCCATTTGGTCGGCGTCTCCGCCGACAGCCGGAGTACCTCGAGCGTGTGTTGAACTGGATTGACGAGCCACGCGTTCGTGACGCCCGCGCGGGCGTAGATCTCGATCTTCGCACCGCGATCGTACCGTTCGGTGGAGGGAGAAAGGACCTCACACAGCCAGTCGGGACGAACCGTGAGATAGGGCTCGTCCGGCACCTTGCTCATCGTCTCGCGACGCCAACCCGCGAGATCGGGCACCAAGACGTTTGCGCCGAAGTGAATCTCGGGTGCGACGAGGATGATCCAACCGCCGGGGCCGCCGCGCCCGCGCGTGAACGGCGACGCCAGTTCTCCCAACAAAGCCGAGGTCGCGACGGCGTGCCGTGCCGCCGGGCGCGGGCTCAGCACGAGCTCGCCCTCGATGATCTCCGCGACCTTGTGCTCAGGCGCCGCGAGCAAGTCGTCGTAAGTGGCGATCCGTTTGGCCGGCTTGCCCATGACCGTCGATCTCGAGGGTAGCATGCGCCGGTTTTCGGCGGCGAAACCCGGCCGTTGCTACGTGATCGTGAAGAGCGCGACCTCGGGCGGTGCGTTCCAGCGCACGGGCAGATCGACGTTGCCGAGGCCGCGGCTGACGTAGAGCTGTGCTACGCCGAGCTTCATGGCGTCGACGTCGTAGAGACCGGCGGGATATTTGCGGCCCCACGCGCCGTGGACGACGACGGGGCCGCTCGGGAGCGCGACCTGACCGCCGTGCGTGTGGCCGCACAGCATGAGCGCGGCGTCGTGCCCCGTCATGAACGGCAAGCCCTCGGGCGCGTGCGCGACGGCGACGCGCACGGGCGCCGTCACGCCTTCGAAGGCGCGCGCGGCGTCGGGCGCGCCGCACCACGGATCGTCGAGGCACACGAGCGCGACGTCGTCGTGCGGCGCCGGCAGCACGAGCGATTGGTTCACGAGCACGCGCGCGCCGCCCGCCGCGAGCGCGCGCTCGATGAGCCCGTGGTCGGTCCACAGATCGTGGTTGCCGAGGACGGCGACCTTCGTCGTCGCGGGCACCGACGCGACGAGGTTCGTGAGCCGCGCCGCCGACGCGGTCGTGACGTCGAGGAACACGTAGTCACCGCCGAGCACGAGCACGTCGGGGCGCTCCGCCGCGAGCGCGCGGAACGCCTCGTCGAGCAATCGCGGCGGCGTGAGCGGGCCGATGTGCAGGTCCGACGCGAACGCGAGCCGCAGCGGCGCGCGGCCCTGCCGCCCCACCGCGAGCGCGTGTTGGACCTCGCTGACACGCGTCGCCGCGGGGATCCGATCGAGCGTGCGCGCCGGCCAGTCGCCCGCCGCCGCGATCCCGATGAACGACTCCGTCAACCCGCGCATCATCGAGAAGCGCCCGCCGCGCCCCGTCGCCCGCAACTTCATGTGACGGGCCTCGCGGCCCTATTCCATGTCGGCCATGACGATCGGCGGGTGATGCATCATCGTGATCTCGGGCGACGGTCCCGTGTAGCTCTTCGCCATCGCGATGGCCTCGGTCAGCGAATCGGCGCGCTCCCATCCGAGGATCGACGGCACGTGCGCGTTCTCGGCGCCCGCGACGATGACCTTTCCAACGTGCTGGCGCCCGTGCTCGCCCCAGTACCACATGTTGAACGGGTGCACGCCGTGGTACGCGTTGCCGCGCCGGTACATCTCGATGTAGCTTGGGTTCTTCGCGAACTCCTCCTCGTACTTCCGGTGCATGACGTGCGCGTCACGCGTCTCGGGGAGGATGCGGTTGAAGAACTCGATGTAGCTCGGGTGCTGGACGTGATCGAACTCGTCGTAGCACGGGTGGGTCAAAATCATGACCCCGCCCTTCTTCAAAACAGGTTTGCCGCGGAACATGTTGTGGAAGTACCCGAGCCCCATCGTCTGCACGAGGATGGGGTTCAGGATCGAGTTGATGTTGTAGGGCGAGATGAACGGCACGCCGCAGATGAGGATGTCGGCCTGGCCGCGCACACTCACGGCGTACTGCTCGAAGCAGCGCGCGAGCGTCTTCTCGTGCACGGGCTCGGTCTTGCCCGCGTGCACGGCGATCATCTGGTACTGCGCGGGCACCGCGTGGAACATCTTGCGCTTCGCGGCGCGCGGCAGCTTCGACAGCGTCCAGCGCATGCCCTCGAACTTGAGGCGATCGACCTCGGTGAACTCGTCCTCGTTCTTCGACAGGAACGCCGTGGGCCCCGCGAACATGCGGTTGTTGAGGACCGTCTCGATGTGGAAGACGTTCATGTGCTTCTGCACGAGGGCGCCCTGGCGCTCGATCTTCGTGTTGAGCATCGAGTGCTTCGGATCCATGTACGCCGACGAGCGCATCGTCGTCGGCTCGTGGTGCACCTTCGTCGTCTCGTAGTCGCACAGGCCAATCGTCACCGACTTGTGCCCGCCGTCCATGGGCACGAAGTTGATGTTCACGTAGATGACGAGATCGCTCTCGACGGCGCGGCGGTTGATGTTGACGACCTCGCCCTGCTCCGTGCGCCCGAGGTGCACGATGCCGTCCGAGTCCTCGACGTCGTGGCAGTAGTAGCGATCCGGATAGAACGCGTCGTGGATCTTCTTGCCCACCATGCGCCGCATCTCGGCGGCGGTCATCTTCCGGTGAAGACAGTTCGCGACGATGATGTGCACGTCGTCGACGCCGTTGGCGTCGAGCTGCTCGAGCAGGATCTCGATGATCGTCTGCCGCACGTCGGGCAGCACCATGGGCGGCAGCGGCAGGCTGATGTCGTCGACGGCGATCGTGACGCGCATGCCCGGCTGCAACTGCGCGTACAGCGGGTCCGTGCCCAGCGGGTGGTTCAGCGCGTAGCGGATGGCGGCGCCCGGGTTCGCGAGCCCCTCGATGGGCGGCTTCGGGTAGATGACGCGCGTGCCGATCGGCAGATCCTCGAGCAGCAAATCCTCGCCCGAGAAGATGATGCGCGGCGCGCTGTCGCTGTCGATGTAGACGACCTGGTCGTCTTCCTTGTTACGCGGCACGGGGCCGCGGTGAATCTTGGGGGCTCGCTCTCTCATTGGTTTATCGCAGATCTAGAACAGGCCAGTCGTGCTGCAGCGCCGTGCTGCGCAGGCGAATGTCCGGGTTGACGGCCGTCGGGTGCCCGACGACGGAAAGCATGGGCAGGTCGCTGAGGCTGTCGCTGTAGCCGTAGCAGTCGGACAGGTTCAAGTTCTCTTTCTCGGCGTAGATGCGCATCCAGCTGGCCTTCGTCGCGGCGGCCATGATGGGCGGCAGCAGCCGGCCCGTGGCGTAACCGTCGACGAACTCCAGCCGGTTGGTGACATAGTCGTCGATCTTGAGGTGCCTGGCCAGCGGCTCGACCGTGAGATCGAGCGCACCCGTGACGATGACTTGGCGCAGACCCAGCTGACGCGATTTGTCGATGAGCTCGTAGGCGCCCGGGAAGATCGACTTCTTGAGGACGGTGTCGAAGAGCTCTTGCGACATCGCGCGAAGGCGGTCCTCGGACTCGCCCTTGTAGCGCACGAAGAACAGATCGTTGAACAGGCGCCGGTTCCAGAAGTCGGCCGCCGCGAACATCGGCACGCTCGCCATCGTCGTGACCGTCTTGACGACGCTCTTGAGCAGGCCCTGCTGGTTGCGCGCCGTGAACGCGAAGGCGTGCACGAGGTTCGTTCGCACGAGCGTCCCGTCCAGGTCATAAAAAGCAGCGGCGGCCATCGGTGGGACCGTAGTCCTACCGGGAAGGCCAACTTCGCGCAATAATCGGTTTACCTACATGAAGCCCGTCGTCACGCGCGAGTTTTTGGCGACGGTCCTCAAGGAGGCGACGCCCGTCGATCTGCGCATCGTGGGGCGCACGCTCGTGCACGCGGCGCTCGTGGGCATCGTCGCCGGGCTCATGGGCGCGGCGTTCTTCGCGGCGCTCGAGGTCCTGCAGCGCTTCTTGCTCGAGTCGCTCATCGGCTATCGCGTGCTGCGCGCGAGCGGCGAGACCTTCATGCGCGAGCTCGACGCGACGCGCCCCTTCCGTTGGTGGCTGCTGCTGTTCTTGCCGGCCGTGGGCGCGCTCGGCGCGGGCCTCGTCTCGCAGCTCGCGCCGGAGACGCGCGGCGGCGGCGGCGACGCCATGATCGACGCGTTCCACCGCAAGGGCGGCGTCATCCGGCGGCGCGTCGCGTGGGTCAAAGGGATCGCGTCGCTGCTGACGCTCGGCACGGGCGGCGCGGGCGGCCGCGAGGGCCCGACGATGCAGATCGGCGGCGCGCTCGGCTCGTGGGTCGGCAGCCTGCTCAAGGTGTCGGTCTCCGAGCGACGCATCCTCATGGTGTCGGGCGTCGCCGCCGGCATCGCCGCCGTGTTCCGCACGCCGCTCGGCGCCGCGTTGCTCGCCGTCGAGGTGCTGTACCGCGACGACTTCGAGTCCGACGCGCTCATCCCCGCCGTCCTCGCGAGCGTCACGGCCTACTCCGTCGTCATCTCGATCTTCGGCGAGTCGACGCTCTTCGCGCACCCCGGGCGCTTCCCTTTCATCATCAAGCACCTGTGGCTCTACGGCGTGCTCGCCATCCTCGTGACGATGCTGGCCTCGCTGTTCATAACGTCGCTGCGCACCGTGCAGCGGGCGTCGGCCGCGCTCAAGGTCCCCGAGTGGATGAAGCCGGCGCTCGGCGGCGCCGCGCTCGGCGTGTTCTGCGTGCCCATCATCCTGTTCGTGGGCTGGCGGCTCGCGCAGCCGGGCCAGGGCGTGGGCCTCCTCGGCGGCGGCTACGGCGCCGTGCAGGTCGCGATCACGGGCGCGGCGTGGCTGCCCACGGGGTGGTCGGGGGCCGGCCTGCTGTTGTTCCTGTGCTTCGCGAAGATCGTCGCGTCATCGCTCACGATCGGCACGGGCGGCAGCGCGGGTGACTTCGCGCCCGCGCTCGTCATCGGCGGCTTGTTCGGCGGCGCGTTCGGGCGCGTCGCGCAGATGGTCACGGGCGATCCGCGCATCGACGCGGGCGCCTTCGCGCTCGTCGCCATGGGCACGTTCTACGGCGGCGCCGCGCACGCGCCGCTTTCGTCGCTCGTCCTCGTGTGCGAGCTCGCCGGCAGCTACGACCTGCTCGTGCCGCTCATGCTGGCCGAGGGGATCGCCTTCGTCGCGCTC
>DATAZS010000219.1:0-4965 GCA_036271915.1 Polyangia bacterium | reverse complement strand
GTTCACGCTCTCCGAGCCGGTGATGCCGAACGAACCGCCCAAATAGAAGCCCGTCGGGTCAAAGACCTGGATGTCTAGATCGCCGGCGGCCTGATTGTAGTCGACGTCGACGGCCGTGAGCGTGCCGTGCGTGACGCCGCTCAAGCCGTTCACCTTGCCGCACTCGATGACCGCATAGTCGACATCTCCTGTCGGGGAGATCTGGCGATCGGTGCCCGAGCCCCAGGACGCTGTCCCGTCGTCTGAGTTCCCCACGTAGTGGGTGACGTTGGAAGTGTTTTGGACGTAACCCGTACCGCCACTGCCCCAGGGTGCCGTGTTATCGAGCGGCTCCGTTGCGTTCACCGCGGTCGGGCAAACCAAGGCGAACGCCATCGCCGTCGCGCAAACAAAACCAAGCTTCTTTGTCGTCGTTTTCATCGAGTCCTCCTGCTTGAACACGCGGGAAGCAACCCCGCAATCACAACGCAAACGGCCCCCAAACCGCGCGCGCGTTGCAACGTACATGAACTGGCGTAAAAACGCCATGCGGCATGATGTCGCACGCGGCAATCTCGAAAAGCGCAATCAATCTTACGAGCGCCACCAGCCGACTACTCCACGCAACCATTTACGGATGCAACGATATGATTGCGCTCGCGCGCAAGTACAGCGAACGGGGACGACGTGGGTGCCGTTACTGGTCGACAGAATTGTATGGCTTGGCCAGATGCTCACCGTACGTTACCAACTCGCGGTCAACACAGGGCATCTGCCACAATGGCATGTGTTTGTTCGGTCACTTCATCTGCGGCCCGTCGGCCAGGCTCTCACAGCGATGAATTCACTGAGTAACAGCTAATTTTAGGATGGAATACAGAATGTGCGGCGTACTCTTCGGCGGGATGTCACCAAGGGTTCCCAATGCGACCAGAGGACGAGCGTTCACAGACGCAGTAGTAGCCTGACCGATTCGCGGTCGGGACCGCGAGTGGCCACTTCGGACTTCTCGCGCAGCCGTGATCCGCGCGTACCGCTCACACGACGAGCTCGCGCGCTGGCCGCGTTCACCATCATGCGAAGCTGCGCGCGTGACGCGGCACCCGAATAACAGGGAGCGCGCATATCGTCGTGGACGCTGGCGAGCGGTTGTCTAGGCAGCTTCTCGGCGAGCGCGCTGCCGGCAGTCGCTCAGCTCGTGGTCGCCAGCAGATCGTAGCCGCGCCACTGCGCCTGCTTCGTGAGGCCCGACAGCTTCGGCCACGCGACGTCGTGGTCGGCGCACTTCGACCACACGCGACGGCTGGCCTCCGAATCGAACACGAAGTTGACCTGATAGTTCATCTCGGTGGGCGTCGCTTCGATCTCGGCCGCCATCGCGGGGCCGTAGAGACGGATGAGCTTGGCGTTCTGGAAGCCGGTCTGTTTGCGCAGCGCGGGCTCGAAGACCTGCGTGTACGTCTGCTCGAACGCCGCGCGCTTGTCTTCCGCGACCTCAAACAACAGCTGAAACAGAATCATCGGGGCCTCCTGCGGGCGTTTGTACCACGCGCCGGAGTAGCGCCGCCGCCTGATCGGGCGCAGGCGCCGGGCTGTCGAGGAGGTCGGCGACGATCTGGCTCGCCGCCGCGTACGTGAACCCCGCGCGCGTCCACGTTCCCTCGAGCGGAAACGGATCGAACGGCTCGACGAGCAACAGGTTGCCGGGGCCCGCCGCCGACGTCGCTCCCAGCAGATCGCCGACGCGCGCGGCGTTTTCGACGTACGCCGTGATGACGGACGGCAGCGCCGTGCCGAGGAGCGCCGACGCGCCCGCGCGCGCCGTGAGCGCGTGCGGCGCGCCACACGCGCGCAGCGCCGCGAGCGCGCCCGGCACGCCGTGCGGATGCGTGAACGCGAGCGTGCGGTGCGCTTCGCTGAAGCGATAGTCCTCCGCCCAGCGGCGCACGAGACGCGCGCGGTGCACGGACACGACGCGGCCTTGCGCCTCGCGCTCGACGAGCTCCTCGCGATCGAAGAGGTCGAGCAGCCGCGACACGTAGCCCGGATCCGTGCCGGCGACGGCCGCGAGCGCGCGTACGCCGAAGGGCGGCACGCCGTCAACGAGCGCGCGCACGATCCGGCTCGCCTTCGCGGCGTGCAACGAGCGCGTCGACCGCGGCGCCGCCCACGGGCTGCGATCGAGGCCGCGCGTCTGGATGAGCACGGTGGGCCTTTCGAGCGCGAGCCGCATGTTGCCGACGAGGTCGACATACCCGAGCCCCTCCTCGGCGAGGCGCTCGCGGGCGGGCGCGCCCACGAACGGCGCGATGACCACGAACGCGTCCGCCGTCGTCGCCCGCAAGATCGCGGCGGCCTCGGGCACGCTGCGCGGATCGAGCTGCCGGTGCGCGCCGATCGCGACCGCCGCGCTCATCCCGGTCGGCGTCCTGATCGTGAGGTGCGCCGTCGCGAGATCGTCCGTCCTCACGGAGACCGCCGTCGTCCACGGCGCGGGCAGGCAGCGCTGAATCTGCTCGATGGTCTGGCGGAGGACGACGTTATCGCTGGGAGGGGCGTTGTTCATCTCGGACAACAGCCTCGAACGGGACAACGATCGCGTCAAAAAAACTCGCGATCGGTTCGGGAAAACCCCAGAGGTGGCGCGCCATTGCCGCGCGCGGTGAAAACCGCCGGCGCCGCGAATAACTCGCCACCGAGAACTGGCCGCCAAAGTACCAAGTTTGACCCGACGAACGGCTGTACACGACCGAAATCACATGGTTTAATGACGCTCGCCATGCATTTGACTGCTTATCTTAAAAGACCCGAACTTTGCTCTTTGTCTCCGCCTCGAGCAACGCGCGTCGCGCTGATCGCGCTCGGTGTTTGGATGTCTCTTTGCGGTCGCCCCGCGCGCGCCGCCGTGACGCAGGCGAACGGGCTGCAAGCGCCCATCGTCGACACGGGCGAGGACGGGTACACCGTCTCCACCTTCGGGCGCCACAGCACGCTGCCGCTCTTCTTCATGTCGCGCGGCGAGAACATCGACTACGCCGCCGACTCGCACACGTCACCCGCCGTCTTCTCTCCGCGCTGCAACTTCACGGGCACGCTCGTGCTCCACGGCGGCAGCTGCCAGATGGACTTTGGCTGGTACAACGTCGATCCCAACAGCACGACGCCGCCACCCGACGATCAGATCTACACGCTGGTCCCGCGTGACGCGAACGCCGGCTTTGTCCCGCTCATCGGGCAGACGGGCTCGACGTTCTCCGCGGGAACGATCTTCACCGACGCGCGCTACAAGGGCGGGCTCATCGGCTTCGCGATCAAGAACGCCATCCAGCAGACGGGGGAATTCAGCTGCCCGCAGACGCACTTCTCGGAGCAGCGGTTGAACCTGCTCTGCGACGACGGCACGGGCCACTGCCCCAACGCGACGACGGGCCAGGCCGCGCTGCCCGCGAGCCACTGGATCATGGCGGTGACGTACCAGTCGACGACGACGCCGAACGCTTACTACATCGGCTTCGAGGATCTGCCCGTCTCGTCGACGTCGTACACGACGGCGAGCGGCGCCAACGACGGCGACTTCAACGACGACACCTACTTCATCACGGGCGTCACCTGTCAGGGCGGCGGCGCGACGTGCGCGACGGGCCTGCAGGGCGTGTGCGCCGCGGGCCTCGAGCAGTGCACGAAGACGGGCTCGCTCACGTGCGTCGAGACGACGCCGCCCAGCGCCGAGACGTGCGACGGCCTCGACAACGACTGCGACGGCCTCGTCGACAACGGCAACAACCTGTGTCCCACGAACCAGGTCTGCGATCGAGGCCACTGCGTCCCTCGCTGCGTCGAGCAGAGCTGCCCGACTGGCTCGGTGTGCACGTCCGCGGGCATCTGCAGCGACGCCGCCTGCCAGACCGTCTCGTGCGGCTCGGGCACGCGGTGCGCGGGCGGGACGTGCTCGGATCCGTGCACGGGCGTCACGTGTCCGCAGGGGCAGTCCTGTCGCGCGGGTGCGTGCGTCGACTCGTGCCAGGGGATCACGTGCGACACGGGCTACGTCTGCACGGGCGGCGTCTGCCAGCCCACCTGCGATTGCCTGCCGTGCGCGGCGGGCCTGACGTGCGGCACGGATCTGCGATGCATCGTGAGCTCGTGCGTGGGCGTCATGTGCCCAAGCGACAGCTACTGCTCCGCGGGGTCGTGCGTGAGCAAGTGCGCGGGCGCCGTGTGCCCGACGGGTCAGGCGTGCGTGTCGGGCAGCTGCGTCGATCCGTGCGCGGGCGTCACGTGCGACAGCAGCAAGAAGTGCGTGAGCGGCGCGTGCGTCGACAAGTGCACGGGCGTGAGCTGCAACGTCGGGCAGGTGTGCCAGGTCGGCACGTGCGTCGACGCATGCAGCGTCGTGACGTGCAACGCGGGCGACATCTGTCGGCAGGGCACGTGCTCCGATCCGTGCACGGGCGTCACGTGCGGCGCGGGACAGGTGTGCGGCTCGGGGATCTGCCAGGACGCTTGCGTCGGCGTCACGTGCGACGCGACGAAGAAGTGCGTCGGCGGCGCGTGCGTCGACAAGTGCCAGGGCGTGAGCTGCGCGAGCGGACAGACCTGCGTCGCCGGTAGTTGCCAGGACGCCTGCATCAGCCTCAGCTGCGGCACGGGCAAGAAGTGCGCGTCCGGTCTGTGCGTCGACGCCTGCAGCGGCGTGACCTGCTCGGGCGTGTTCGTGTGCAGCGCGGGCGCGTGCGTCGATCCCTGCACGCTCAAGACGTGCGCGACCGGGACGGTCTGCCTCGGGGGTCAGTGCATCGATCCCTGCACGAACATCGTGTGCGGTCTCAACCAAACGTGCGTCGCGGGCGCCTGCATCGGCAACGCGGGCGGCGGTGCTGGCGGAAGCGGTACGACGGGCGCGGGCGGCTCGGGGAGCACGGGTGCTGGCGGAAGCGGCACGACGTGTGCGGGCGGGTCGGGGAGCACGGGCGCAGGTGGGAGTGG
>DATAZS010000218.1:0-1997 GCA_036271915.1 Polyangia bacterium | reverse complement strand
TAGGACGGCTCCAGCGAGGCCGAGGTGCAGGCCGAGCCCGACGACACGGCGATGTCCTTCAACCCCATGAGCATCGCCTCGCCCTCGACGTAGGCGAAGCTGATGTTGAGGTTGCCCGGCAGCCGGTGCTCGAGCGAGCCGTTGACGTACGTGTGCTCGACGCGCGCCTGCAGCCCCGTGCGCAGCTTCTCGCGCAGCGCCAGCAGGCGCGGCGCCTCGGTCGCCATCTCGGTGCGCGCGAGCTCCGCCGCCTTGCCGAAGCCGACGATGCCCGGCACGTTCAGCGTGCCCGAGCGCATGCCGCGCTCGTGACCGCCGCCGTCGATCATCGCCGTGATGCGCACGCGCGGCTTGCGCCGCACGTAGAGCGCGCCCACGCCCTTCGGCCCGTACATCTTGTGCGCCGACAACGACACGAGATCCGCGCGCGCCGCGTTCACGTCGAACGGGATCTTGCCGACGCCCTGGACGGCGTCGATGTGAAACAGCGCGCCGCGCTCTTTGACGACGGCGCCGATCTCGTCGACGGGGTTCACCGTCCCGATCTCGTTGTTGGCGAGCATGATCGACACGAGGATCGTCTTGTCTGTCATCGCGGCGCGCACCGACTCCGCCGTGACGCGCCCGTCGGCCGCGACGGGCAGGTACGTCACCTCGAAGCCCTGCTTCTCGAGCCGCTTGCACGTGTCGAGCACGGCCTTGTGCTCGGTCTGCGCCGTGATGATGTGGTTGCCGCGCTCCTTGTGGAACTCGGCCGCGCCCTTGATGGCCAGGTTGTCCGACTCCGTCGCGCCCGACGTCCAGACGATCTCCTTGCCCGACGCGCCGATGAGGGCGCCGACCTCGTCACGCGCCTGCTCGACGGCCTTCTCGGCCGACCACCCGAAGGCGTGCGAGCGGCTGGCGGCGTTGCCGAAGATCTCGGTGAAGTACGGCAGCATGGCCTCGACGACGCGCGGGTCGACCGCCGTCGTCGCGTGGTTGTCCATGTAGATGGGGAGCTTGATCGTCATTTGGGTCCTGCTTCGTCCTGCTATCTGGAGATTCCCTGCAACAGCACGGGCGCCTCGCCCTCGTGCCCGTGGATGCCACACGTGCCGCACTCGCCCTGAACGTGCGTGGGCTCGCACGACCGGCAGCTCGCCATGTACGCGAGCGTGTCGTTGATATCGGTCACGAGCTGCGTGAGGCGACCAATCGTTTCCTGCGTCTCGCGCAGCTTGTCGGAGAAGATCTCGCGCATGCGGTCCATCGCCTTGGGGGCCGTCTCCGAGTCCTCCCAATCGCGCAAGAACGCCTTGATCTCCGTGAGGGAGAAGCCGAGATCCTGCAGCTTCTGAATCCACTCGATTCGCCGCGCCGCCTTGGCTGAGTACAGCCGGAAGCCGCCCTTCGACCGAACGGCCGGCGTCAGCAGGCCGAGCTCTTCGTAAAGGTGAACCGCTCGGACGGTCTTACCCGTCTTTTTCGCGAGCTCGCCAACCTTCAAAAGCGTGAGATTTTCAGCTGATACCTGCATTGCAACAGGTTCGGCTCCTCAAATTTAACCTAACCCTTACGTATAGGTAATGGTATCAGCCCGCCCTGTCAAGGCGAACTGCCTAACTCCATCCTTCAGCTCCGTCAGAGTGCCGGCCGGGTGTACGGCTTCGTGGGAACGTCGACGGGCTGCAGCGCGGCGGCGTCGCGACGGATGTGCCGGTCGTGGAAGCCGTTGGCCAACACTCCGAACAGCACGACGGCGACCACGACGACGAACGCGATGATGGCCGTCCGTTGTCCCCAACCCTTCTCGAAGGATTCGATGACTTGACGATCGTTCATTAGGATCGAACTAAGCATCGCCTGCCGCGCCCGCAAGGCGCGCCGCCTCAAGGGACAAGGACGATTTTGCCGAACGCGGCGCGTGCCTCGATGAGTCGGTGGCCTTCGGCGATGTCAGCGAGCGGGAGCACGGCATGGATGACAGGGCGCAGGCGCCCTGCGCCCACGAGCGC
>DATAZS010000217.1:0-2561 GCA_036271915.1 Polyangia bacterium | reverse complement strand
ACCCTCTTCGAGGCGATGCCCACGCAGCAGACCTGCGCGCCGTCCGAGGAGTGTCCGGGCGGGCTCACCTGCCGCGGCGGCGTGTGCGGCGCACTCCAGGGCCCGTTCCACGTCGGCGCGCGGGAGGTCTGGGTGATGGGCGACAACCGCAACAATAGCCACGACTCGCGCACGTGGCGCGGCGGCCTCGGCGCCGGCGTGCCGTTCGAGAACATCAAGGGCCGCGCGATGTTCGTGTGGATGAGCTTCGGACCGGGCGGCGGCGTCGCGCAGGATCGCCTCTTCGTCAACGTGATGGGCCGGCCGAAGGTGCCCGCGAACCAGGAGCCAGGCCTGGACGCCGCGGTCGAAAAGTGCCTCGCAAACCGACCCCCGCTCTCCGAGACGACGCCCCCTCCCGCGCACTGAAGGCCCGCGATCCACTCGGGGGAACCCCCAGATTGTTGGACGGAGCGCCCCTACCCTGTTGTACCGTTCGCCACGGATTCGCCCACGGAGGGACACACGGATGACGAACAGGTTCAGCGCGTTCGCGCTCGTTGCATCGATGATCACGTTTGGGACGGTCGGTTGCGGTGGTGGCGGTGACGCCGCGCCCGCTGGCTCCGCGTCGGCTTCTGCTTCGGCCGCGCCGAGCGCCGCGCCGTCGGCCGCGGCGAGCGCTGCCCCGAGCGCGACGGCCTCGGCCGCACCCGCGGAGAGCGCCGCTGCGTCGGCTGCGCCCGCCGACAGCGCCGCGCCCGCCGACTCGGCCTCGGCGGCTGCCGCCGACGCCGACGACGAGACCGACGCGAAGACCGGCAAGAAGACCGGCAAGAAGAAGGCGAAGGGCGGCGGCGGCAAGAGGAAGCACTGATCGCCGCGTGCGCGCCCCGCTCTGGTCAGCGCAACGCCTCCGCTCTATAGGCTTGGGCGATGGCTGACGGCATGTGGGCGCTCACGTACGACCGCGCCAAGGATCCGTGGGAATCGACCGTCGGCCTCCGCAAGACGGAGGTCGAACGGCCGGTGATCGACGAGTCGCGCGACTATCACGACCGCTCGAGCGTGCTCGTGAAGCCGATGATGACGGGCTTCTGCGGGTCGGACCGGGGCATCTGGTTCCGCAAGGCCTTCCGCGACATGATCTTCGGCTCGCTGGATCGAGACCGTAAGGACGTCCGCACGATCGGCCACGAGCTTCTGGGGAAGGTCGTGGCGGTGGGCACGGACGCGCGGCGCACTTACGGTCTCGAGGTCGGCGACGTGGTGACGACCGAGAGCCACATCATCTGCGGCGCCTGTTACCAGTGCCGCATCGGCGACACGCACGTCTGCGCCGACGACAAGATCATCGGCATCAGCGAAGACGGCTGCTTCGCCGAAGAGGTGAAGCTCCCGGCGAAGACGATCTGGCGCACGAACCTCGAGCGCATCCGCCCCGAGGTCGCCGCCGTCCAAGAGCCCTTCGGCAACGCGGTGCACGCGTGCACGAAGGTGAACCTCCGCGGCAAGCGCGTCGCCATCGTCGGCTGCGGCACGATCGGCCTGTTCGCCGTCGCGATCGCGCGGGCCATGGGCGCGAACTACATCGTCGGCGTCGAGCCGATGGAGAACCACGCCGAGATGGCGCGCCGCCTCGGCGCCGACGTCGTGCTGAACCCGCACAACAGCAACGGTCACGCGAGCGACCCCGAGCTCACCGAGCGCATCCGCAAGCTGACCGACGGCGTCGGCGTCGACGTCGCGCTCGAGATGACGGGCATCAACTCGAGCGTCAACAACGCGATCCACGCGGTGCGCCGCGGCGGCGACGTGATCCTCTTCGGGCTCAAGAGCGGCGACGCGGTGATCGAGAACTTCGACCGGCTCATCGTCGACGGCATCAGCCTGCACAGCGTCATCGGCCGTCGCATCTTCGAGACGTGGCACATCACGCGCCACCTGCTCGAGTCGCGCGATCCGAACATCCACGACCTCGTGTGGGAGGTCATCCTGAACCGCGGCGAGGGGACGATCTTCGACTTCCGCGACTACGACCCCGCCAGCTTCCAGCGCGCGATCTCGACCTATCCGAAGGTCGTCATCCGCTACGAGTGACCCGAGGTCAGACCAGGCCCTGGGCCTTGCCGACCTTGGCGAACGCGGCGACGGCGTGATCGACGTGCGCGGGCTCATGCGCCGCCGACAGCTGGACGCGGATGCGCGCCTCGCCCTTCGGCACGACGGGGTAGCTGAAGCCGACGACGTAGATGCCCTCGTCGAGGAGCGCGGCGGCGAGCTCGGCCGCCTTGCGCGCGTCGCCGATCATGACGGGCACGATCGGGTGTGTGCCCGGCTTGATCGTGAAACCCGCGGACGTCATCCCGTCGCGGAAGCGCTTCGCGTTGGACAGCACGCGCTCGCGGAGCTCCGAGCTCCGGTCGAGCAGGTCGAACACGGCGATCGACGCGCCGGCGATCGCGGGCGCGAGCGTGTTCGAGAACAGATAAGGCCGCGAGCGCTGCCGGAGGAGCTCGACGATCTCGCGCCGACCCGCGGTGAACCCGCCGCTCGCGCCGCCGAGCGCCTTGCCGAGCGTC
>DATAZS010000216.1:0-3985 GCA_036271915.1 Polyangia bacterium | reverse complement strand
CTGCTGTCGCACGCGCACTGGGATCACATCCAGGGCTTCCCGTTCTTCGTGCCGCTCTACATCGGCGGCAACACGTTTCACATCCACGGCGGCGCGAAGAGCTCGCCCATGCTCGAGGGCATCCTCGAGGGCCAGATGGCGCCGCAGTATTTTCCCGTGCAGACGCTCAAGAACATGGGCGCGAGCATCGAGATCGTCGCCATCGCCGAGGGCGTGCCGTTTTCGGTGGAGGGCTGTCAGGTGACGGCGCGGACGAACCCGCACGGTCGGTCGGGCGCGCTCGCGTTCCGCATCGAGGACGCGGGCCGCGTGCTCGTCTACGCGAGCGACGCGGGGTATCCGAAGACGGGCGCGCCAAAGACGTCGATCGATCTGTACGCGAACGCCGACGTGCTCGTGCACGACAGCACGTACACGCCCGAGGATCGCGAGCGCTACGTCGATCGGGGGTTCTCGTCGGTCGACGACGCCGTCGCCGTGGCGGTCGCCGCCAAGGTCAAACGCCTCGTGCTCTTTCACTACGACCAGGACTACTCGGACGCCGACGTCGACGCGCTCGTCGCGCGCGCGCGGCGGCTGCTCGACGAGGCCGGCGCGTCCGGCGTCGAGGTCTCGGGCGCCGTCGAGGGCGAGACGCTCTCGGTCTAAAGCCCGTCGCTCTCCTGGAAGGTGCGCGCGGCGATCTGCGCGGGATCGAGCGCAGCGGCGCGCGCCTCGCCGGCTTGAATGATGGGACCCGTGTCGCCGAGCTCGTTGACGGCGCGGCCGATCCGCTGCGGATCCATCTGCACGCGCGGCGTCCTCGAGAGATCTTCGTTCTTGTGCTCCCAGGCTCCGTCGACGCGGCGCGGGCTCAGCACGAGGAGCGCGACGCCGCCCTCACGCTCGCTCACGGTGGCGTAGTACACACGTCCTGGGACCAGCGTCCCCTCGACGCGATCGACGGTGTCGGCGCGGTTCTCGAGCACGGCGTACAGGACCGTCGGCCCCTCGGGCACGTGAACGACCGTCTGCGCGTGACCATCCAGCTGTCCCACGAGCTGGCCACGTCCGTCGACGAGCTCGACGGTGTGTAGGCGCGTCGTTGGTTGCAGCACGACGATCGTGACGACGTCGGGGGCCGACGTGATCGGGCCTGGCGTCGCGACGGTGATGTTCTGAACGCCGGGCGCGCACGCCCCGGCACCGAGCATCGCGCTCATGGCGAGCAACGCGATGGAATTTCGGAGGATCGTCATCAGCGAATTGTCGCGGAGCGTCCGGACTTCGCAAGTGGCCGCCGCGTGAAATTGACAGCGCCGACCGTGGCCTGACACCGTTTGCTCCGGCATTTTGCCGAAGGGGGCCTAGATGACGAATCGATCCGGATCGCGCAAGGGGACGGCGGCGCTGGTTGCGGCGCTCGTGTTGACGACGGGTGGGCTCGCGCTCGCCAAGGGCAAGGACGCTAATAAAGACGCGAAGAAGGACGCCAAATCAGATCCGGTCGCGCGCGGCGGCTACCTCGTCGGCATCGGCGGCTGCGGCGACTGTCACACGCCGCTCGTCTTCAACAAGGATCTCGGCATGCCCGTGCCCGACATGACGCGCATGCTGTCGGGGCACCCGGCAGGCCCCGACTCGGCGACGAAGCTCAACCCGAAGACGGACCTCGCGCTCATCGGCGCCGACTTCACGTCATTCACGCTGCCGTTCGGCGCCGTCTACTCGGCGAACCTCACGCCCGACAAAGAGACCGGGCTCGGCAACTGGACCGAGGAGATGTTCGTCAAGGCGATGCGCACGGGCATGCACATGGGCGCCGAGGGCCGCCCGATCCTGCCGCCCATGCCGTGGATGGACTTCCGCAACATGACGGACGAGGACCTCCACGCCGTGTTCGCGTTCTTGAAGACCGTCCCCGCCGTGCACAACCCCGTGTCCGATCCGAAGGTGCCGAAGCCGGTCATCGACGGGATGATGAAGATGCACCCGAAGATCATCGAGATGCTCGACGCCGCGCACGCGGCCCATGCGGCGCCCCCAGCCGCCGCCACGGCGCCCAAGAAGCTGTAGCTCGAAGCGGGCGTGCTCCCGATCGGGGCGCGCCGTTCAGAGCTTCATCGCGAGATCGAGCTTCGCGGGCTTGCCGTCGCCGACCGTCACGCGGGCCGTCGTGCGCACGCCCGCGCCCTGTCCGTCGGCGGGCTCGTGCCACAGCTCGACGGTGTACGCGCCAGGCGGCACGTCTTTGATCGTGAAGGCGCCCTTGTCGTCGGTGACGGCGAAGAACGGGTGATCGAAGACGTAGATCCACCCGTTCATCCACGTGTGGCCCGCGTCGCACTGCAGCTTCATGAGGCCCGGCTTGCGCATCGGGATCGGAAGCTTCTGCCCCTTGATGGGCATCGCGACGTTGAACACCGTCATGCCCGCGTCGTTGGCGTGGACGTTGTGCAGGATGGCGTCGTTGTTCATGAGCGCGAGCGGCGTGCCGACGGTGAGCGCCTGCACGTGCGGGAAATAGCGGCACTGCCGCTGATCGAGCGCGGCGTTCGCGACGGGCGCGAGCGCGCCCGCGAAGTGTGCGTCTTGAACGAACACGACGACGTTGCGCAGGCCGCCCTTCTTGCCGACGACGACGGCCTCGTTGGGCGCCTCCTTGCCGCAGACGCCGGCGTCTTTCAGGACGGCGTGAGCCGATGGCGTGGGCGCCGCGCCGTCGATCTTGATCGTTCCCTCGATCGATCCCGCGGCGAGCGACCGCGACGCGAGCAGGAGCGTGACGACGAACGTCGCGATGCGCATGGCGCGCGATTGTACACGCAGGCGGGCGCGAGACGCGCGGCCCCAGGCGCGCGCTCGCATCGTTTGGGGCGGTACCTTATGCTGTCGCGGGATGTTCGAAGACGGCGACACAATGGGCCCGTACACGATCGTCCGCCGGTTGGGCGCCGGCGCGATGGGCGAGGTGTATCAGGCGCGCCACCGCCACATGGGCCGCGACATCGCCATCAAGCTGCTGCGCACGGAGCTGACCGAGGAGTCGGACGTCGTCGCGCGGTTCTTCACGGAGGCGCGCGCGACGGCCGCCGTGCGGCACCCCGGCATCGTCGAGATCTTCGACTGCGATCTGCACCGCAGCGGTCGCGCGTTCATCGTCATGGAGTATCTCGCGGGCGAGGATCTGGCGCGCCGCCTCGAGGGCGGATCGTTCGCGCCGGACTATGCGGGGCTGCGCGCGATCGGACGGCAGCTCGCGAGCGCGCTCGCCGCGGCGCACGCGGTCGGCATCGTCCACCGGGATCTAAAGCCCGGGAACATCTTCCTCGTCGGGAAAAGCGGATCCGCTGACGAGGCCACCGTGAAGATCGTCGACTTCGGCATCGCGAAGCTGCTCCACCGCGACGGCGGCGCGCACTCGCAGACGCAGACGGGGCACATCCTCGGCACGCCGCTCTACATGTCGCCCGAGCAGGCGCGCGGCGCGAAGACGATCGACCACCGCACGGACATCTACGCGCTCGGCTGCGTGCTGTTCGAGATGATCACGGGGCGGCCGCCCTTCGTGCGCAAGGGCGCAGCGCAGGTGATCGTCGCGCACCTGCACGATCCGGTGCCGCACGCGTCGTCGCTCGAGCCGTCGGTGCCGGCCGCGCTCGACGAGCTCGTCGCGCGCATGATGGCGAAGGATCCGAATCAGCGCCCCCAGGCGATGACGGAGGTGCTCGCGCAGCTGGCCGAGCCGGCCGCTGCGGCGTCGGGGCGCGTCGCGACGCAGCTGCTCCCGAGCGAGCGATCGCCGTCGGCTGACGCGGGGCGCGTCGCGACGATGCTCTTGGACGCACCGGGCTCGGGCGCGCCGTCGGCCCCGGCGCGCGCTCGTGCGCCGATCGCGCCGCCGCGGGCCGAGGTCGTGGACCGAGACGCGCAGTTCCTCGCGCGCGCAGCCGGGAGCACGACGCTCGGCAACTCCGCGTCGGAGCTCGTCGCGGTGACCGAGCAC
>DATAZS010000215.1:0-4927 GCA_036271915.1 Polyangia bacterium | reverse complement strand
CGACGAGCTACCAGGCTGCTCCACCCCGCATCACGTTCCTGAAGCGGGGGGAACAGTGCCCGATGGTGTCCGACGCGTCAAGGGGAATGCTGCGCTCCGGTTGCCCGATCGTCACGCCGCCTTACCTTGACCCGCAGGAGGACACGATGTCTGAACCCACGGACGGCAAGACGAAGCACCTGCGCGAGCTGCTCGCGGACTTCGATACGGCGATGCTCGTGACGCGCACGGCGGAGGGCAGCCTGCGCGGACGGCCGCTCACGGTCGCGCACGTGCACGACGCGGCGACGGACGACGTGAAGGTCTACTTCGCGACCAGCGTCGAGTCGCCGAAGGTCGGCGAGCTGCAGGCGGACGCGCACGTCGCCGTGACGTTCCAGGATGACAAGCGCTACGTCTCGTTGTCGGGCACGGCGCGCCTCTCGCGTGATCGCGCGCTCATCGATCGCCTGTGGGCCGAGCCGTGGAAGGTGTGGTTCCCGAAGGGCAAGGACGACCCCACGCTCGCGATCTTGATCGTGACGCCGGAGGCGGGCGAGTACTGGGATCAGACGGGGCTCGCGGGGCTGCGCTATCTCGTGTCGTCGGTGAAGGCGTACGCGGCGGGAGCCAAAGGCCCCGACGGAACCGACGAGGAACAGAACGCGAAGGTGCGTCTTTAGCGCACGGCCTTGGCGTCGACGCGCGCGATCGTCTCCAGCAGTCGATCCAGATCGACCGGCTTCGCGAGGAACACGATGTCGCCCATGCCGCTCATGGCGTCCGCGGGCTTCGCGTGCGCCGTGAGAAGAATCGTCGGGATCTCGCGCAGGCGATCGTCGCTGAGCTGGATCCGGCGAAACTCGCGGCCGTCCATGACCGGCATCATCAGATCCAGGAGGATGACGTCGGGAAACGGCGCGATCCTCAGGTGCTCGAGCGCCTCGGCGCCGTTCGTCGCGAGCGCGGGAACGTAGCCGGCCTCGCGCAAGACTTCGTCGAGCGACTCGCGGATGTCGCGATCGTCCTCGACGACGAGGATTTGACGCGCGCGCTCCCCGGAGCTCATGGCGGGCGAATGTGATGCTGCAGACGCAAATGTTCAAGGGCGATCGAAGCGATGCGCGACTTATAGTGCATGCATGAACACCGATGAGTCCCCCCTAAGGTCTTCGGCGGACTTCCCGCCCGAGGTCCTGCGGCTCTTCGATCAATACGTGCACAACGTCATCGATCGCCGCGCGTTCCTCGATCGCGCGGCGGCGTTCGCGACCTCGGGCCTCACGGCGACGGCGTTCCTGGACGCGCTCAATCCGCGCTTTGCCGAGGCGCAGCAGGTACACCCCACCGACGCGCGCCTGCACGCCGAGATGATCGACTTCCCGTCGCCGCACGGGACCGCCAAGGCGCGCGGGTACCTCGTGCGGCCCTCGGCGAAGACGCCGACCAAGCACCCCGCCGTGCTCGTCGTGCACGAGAACCGCGGCCTCAATCCACACATCGAGGACATCGCGCGTCGGATCGCGCTCGAGGGATTCGTGGCCTTCGCGCCGGACGCGCTCGCGCCGCTGGGCGGATATCCGGGCGATGAGGACAAGGCGCGCGAGCTGTTCGCGACGCTCGACCAGGCGAAGGCGCGCGAGGACTTCGTCGCCGCGGCGGCATTCGTGCGTGCGCGGCCCGAGAGCGACGGGCACCTGGGCGTCACGGGCTTCTGCTACGGCGGCGGCATCGCGAACGTCCTCGCGACGCGGCTGCCGGACCTGGGCGCGGCCGTGCCGTTCTATGGAATGGCGCCGCCGCTCGACGCCGTCCCTTCGATCAAGGCGCCGCTGCTGCTCCACTTCGCCGCGAACGACGACCGCATCAACGCGTCGTGGCCACCGTACGAAAAGGCGCTGCAGGCGGCCCACGTCCGGTACGAGGCGTACGTGTACGCGGGCACGCAGCACGGCTTCAACAACGACACGACGCCGCGTTTCGATCGGGCGGCCGCGAAGCTCGCGTGGCAGCGCACGGTCGACTTCTTCAAGCGAACGTTGAAGTGATGATGACGCGACGATTTGGCGGGGCGAGCGACACGGGCGAGCAGGACTCGCCCTACGCGGGCTGGTCGAAGATGAGCGACGGCGTCGTCAGCGCCGACGGCGCGAGCGCGAGCACGATCGCCGGCCCCACGCAGGGCTTCGTCTATCTGAGCACGTTCGCGATCCGAAAGGCGCCGTAGCACAACCGAGGAGCCCACATGAAAGCCGTCGTCCTGCCCGAATACGGAGAGGCCTCGCGCCTCGAGCTGCGTGACATCGCCGAGCCCACGCCCGGCGCCGGCGAGATCAAAGTGCGCGTCGCCGCGGCGAGCATCAACCCGATCGACTGGAAGCTGCGCAGCGGCGCATACAAGCCGTTCATGCCGCTCGAGCTCCCGGCCGTCCTCGGACGCGACGTCTCGGGTGAGGTGGTCGCCGTCGGGCCGGGCGTGACCTCGCCGCGCGTCGGCGCGCGCGTCGTCGGTCTCGTGAATCGTGGCTACGCCGAGTACGTCGTCGCCGCCGTCGGCGCGTGGGCGGAGCTGCCGGCGAGCCTGGATCTCGTCGACGCCGCCGCGCTGCCGCTCGTGTTGCTCACGGGGGCGCAGCTCACCGAGAACGCGACGGACGTGGGCGCGGGGCAGACCGTGCTCGTCACGGGCGCGACGGGCGGCGTGGGACGCGCCGCCGTGTTCACGGCGAAGAAGCGTGGCGCGATCGTCTACGCGGGCGTGCGCGGCATCCACGAGGTCGCGGCCGCGAAGCTCGGCGTGCACGCCGTCGTCGCGCTCGACGACGATCGCGAGATCGAGAAGCTGCCGCCGCTCGACGCGCTCGCCGACACCGTGGGCGGGCCGACGACGCAGAAGCTGCTCGCCAGGCTGAAGCCGGGCGCGCGCATCGGCAGCGTCGTGGGCGAGCCCTCGGGCGCCAAGGAGCGCGGGTTCGCCGTGCACGGCTTCATGGCGAAGCCGGACGCCAAGCGCCTCGCCGAGCTCCTCGCCGACGTCGCCGCGGGCGAGCTCGTCATTCCGATCGCGAAGCGCTTCCCGCTCGCCGAGGCGGCGCACGCGCAAGCGCTCGCCGAGAAGGGCGGCGTCGCGAAGGTGTTGCTCGTCGTCTGACTCATCAGTTGACGAGTCAGCGCGCGCGACGCGCGGCGATCGCGCGCGCCAACCGCGCGACGCTCTCGGGCGCGCAACCCTCGGCCTTGTTGTCGACGGTGACGATCGCGGGCACATCGTGCGCGAGCGCGCGCCCCACGAGCTCGGCGACGGTCGAGCGGCTGCCCACGTCCTCGTCGACGAGGCGCGAGAACGGTTCGTAGCGCGCGCCCGCCTCTTCGTAGGAATCGCCGCGCGGGAACAGCCAACGCACGACGAGCGGCCGCCGCGTCGCGGGCGGGAGGCGGCGCGCCTGATCGGCGATGGCCGGCATCGACGACCAGATGTTGTGCACGTGCACTGCGCCCGCCGCCGCGAGGGCGGCGCCGTAGTCCTCGCTCACGAGGTCGGCGTTGCGCAGCTCGACGGCGTACGTCGGCCCCCGCGGCAAGCATGACAGGAACGCGCCCAGCCGCTCGGCGAACGCGCGGCCCGCCCCGACGTCCTGCGGCGGAAACTGAAATAGGATCGCGCCGAGCTTGCCAGCCAAGCCGTCGACGATGGGTCCGACGACGGCGTCCGTCGCATACGCCGCGTCGAGGAACAGTCCGTTCGCCTCACCACGCTTCATCCCGTAGCGCGCGTGCTCCGGGTAGCGCGACAGGACGCACGCGTCGTGCGCCTTCACGACGAAGCGAAAATCGTCGGGCACCTGCGCGGCGTACGCGCGCAGGTCTTCGGCCGGCAGCGGGTCGTAGTACGTGCGATCGATCTCGACGGCGCGCATGAGCGGGTGCCGCGCGAAGGCCGTGAGGCCCAGCGCCGACAACGATTTCAGCGGCGCGTCGCGCGCGTACACGACGCCGCGCCAGCCCGGGTAGTTCCACGACATCGTGCCGAGGCGCAGGCCCGCGGGCAGCGCCGCCGCCGCCTCGGCGAGCGCGGGCGCGAACGGCGCCGCGCGGATCTCGGGCGGCGGCAGCGCGAAGAGATCGCGCTGGCTCACGCGCGTCCCCGTCCAGCGACGCGCAGGTACAGCTCGTCCCACTTGCTGTGCGCGCCCGACGGCACGTCGCGCCCGCCCGGGAAGGTCTGCTCGAGCACCTCGAGCGCCGTCACGTCGTCGACGACGATCCACCGCCAGTTCGGCAGCTTGCCCGACCGGCTCTCGCCGCCCACCTGATAGACGAGCAGCTGCACGGCGCCGTTACGCACGCCGTAGTCGTGCGGCTCGGCGACGCGCAGGCAGCCGTGGAATTGGAAGCGCACGAGCCGTTTGCTCGTGATGGCGCGCCGAATGGCCTCGTCCGTTTGCCGAATCACTCGGCGCCCCCGAACGGAACCGCCTACGCCGGCTGCGCCGCGGTCGTCGCGGCGGCGGCGCTCGTGTACTTGCCGATGAGGCGACCCACGCGCGGCACGGCCTGCTCGACGTGCTTCTTGCCCGTCGGGCGCAGCTTCTCGTACGCCTTCTTGAGGTTCGGGTTCGTCGACCGCGCGGCGCGCTCGTCGCTGATGGCGAGCAGCGCGTCCGCGACCTGCGGCGCGCGCGCGCTGAGCAGCGCGCCGACGGGCTCGTTCTTCGCCTGCGCGTCGGCCCAGAACGGCTCGAGCCGCTTCACGAAATCGTCGAGCATGTGGTCGACGGCCTCGGTGACGAAGCCGGGCTTGACCGCCTTGACGAGCGCGTACGCCCCCTTGACGGCGAGGCCCGTGAGCCCGCCCTTCGAGTCCACCTCTTCATTGATCACCTGCACGCAGTCGGTGATCACCTTCGGGCGCGTGCCCGGAACCAGCAGGATGTCGGTCAGCGTCGGC
>DATAZS010000214.1:0-5921 GCA_036271915.1 Polyangia bacterium | reverse complement strand
CGCCACGGGCCCGGGCGCGCTGACGTTGGGCGGAGTCACCGTGAGCAACGCGCTCACGGCGGCCCTTCGCGCCGCGGCCGCCAACGTCACGGTCACCGTGACGGGCGGCGCGGTCAGCGCGACGCAGGACGCGTTCCTGCTGGACGACGGCTGCGCGTCGTGCACGCTGAAGGTCACGGGCGCGTCCTTCAGCGGAGGTCTCATGAGCGGGCACGCCGTCGAGATCACGGCGAAGGCGACGGGCAGTCAAGTGACGTTCGAGAATGACGACGTCCATGGCGACACCTCGGTGCTCGACGCCACGGCGACGTTGTCGGTCAGCGGATCGACGTTCAAGGAGAACGGCACGGAAGCGGAGAGCATGATCAACTTCGCGGGCCAGACGATCGACGTGACCAGCTCGTCCATCACGCTCAGCACCGACAACTTCGGCATCAACCTGAGCGGCGGGACGCTCACGACGTCGGGCCTGACGATCCAGGGCGGCAACTACGGCATCTATCAGCTGTCGGGGAACACGAAGCTGCGCGACACGAAGATCAGCGGCTACGTCTTCATGGGCTTCTACCTCGCGCAGGGCGCGCTCGATCTCGGCACGGCGATGGATCGCGGCGGCAACGCGTTCTCGACCGGAACGACGGGCGCCCTCGTGTTCGGCCTCTACGTGGACGGCGTCACGAGACCAGTGACGAGCAGCAACACGACGTTCAACGGCGTCGAGCCGCCCGCGGGCACGCAAGCCGCGCCCGCCACCGACCCGATCGCCGTGACGGGCGAGTACTTCATCAACGACGGCACGACGATGTCCTTCTGGACGCTCTGAGGCCGCCTCAATGCTCCGGGTGCACGATGCGCACGCTGTCGACGAGCGCGGCGAAGACCGGCCCCCCAGCGGCGATCGTGCGCGCGGGCCCGGTCAACTCGAAGAGATAGGCACCGCCCTGCCCCTCGACGATCGCACCCTGCAGCGCGTAGTCCTTCTTCGGCCCCGGTGACGAGCCTGCAGGCGTCCGCCCAGGCTCGAAGGTGCCGCGCGCGATCTCGATCGTGCGCACGTCGAGCCCGTTGATCTCCCGCTCGGTGCGCTTCACGTCACCTGGAGCGACGTCGGAGAACGCGGCGACCCAACTCGCGACCGCCGCGTCGATGGCCTCGCGCTGCCCGGGTCCGAAGTGGAACACCGCGAGCTCACCGTCTTCTTTGTCGTCTGCGGCGCGAGGAAGCGAGTAGCGCGCTTTCTGCGCTGGGCTGTTCGGAGAGATCCGGTGGAGCCCAGATGGATCGGCCCAGGTGATCCCGACGCGCGGCGCAGCTTCGGTCTTCGGGCTCGACGCGCGTGGCGGCTCCTCCTTCGGGACTTGCGACTCCGGCGCCTTCCGGCAGCCGGGCGCGACGCCAACGCTCACGAGCGCCGCGAGCGCGAGCACCACCCGGCGTCGAGGCACGCGCACGAGAATCGTGAAGCGTCGTTCCAAAAGAAACCGCGAGTCTCTGCCAGATACCTTGGTTGCCGTCATGGATTGCCACGAGATTGTAACGGTGAACCGGCCCACAGACCTCACCGCGAGGAGGTCGTTGGCTTATCATCCGCCCCGCCCGCCCGCCTGACTCGAGCGGCACGGCGCGACTCGCTGTTCGTCACGGAGGTCGTCTCTTGCGCACGAAGCTTCTCACTGCTCCGCTCAACTGGTTGTGCTGCCTCGCGGCGCTGGCCGCGTCCGTGGACTGCGGTGCGAAGCTGAGCTGGAGCAACGTCGGGGAGGTAGCGACCACAGGGGGCGCCGCCGGCGCGATGGTGGATGCGGACGGCGCGGCGTCGGATGGCGCGGGAGCGACTGGCGGCGCCGCGGTGACGACCGGCGCCGCGGGACGGGCCGACGCGGGCGGCGCGACGGGTGGATCAGCCGGGGACCAAACAGGCGTTGCTGGCGCGCAGATCGAATACGCCGGAACGATCGTGAGCCCCATGAGCTCGGGGAATGAGATCTTGTTCCGAAGGATCGACGCGTCCAGCGGTGTCTGCGTGCTCGTCGACGTGTTCGTCGTCAACGGTCAGGTCTCTGGCCCCCGAACGGCCTACGCGCTCCAGACCGACAAAGCGGGCTGCCTGACGGCGACGACGGCGAATCTCGTGACGGCAATCGGCTCGACCGGGGCGATCAGCAGCGCCGATCAGGGCGCTCATTTCTACATCAACCTCGGCCTGGCCTTCCCGTCCGGAATGGAGTGGCTCGCTCCCAACATCTTCTTCAAAGTGGCGAGCCTTCCCGTCGACGGCGCGTGGCACCCGGAGCCGTCATGACGCGACGAAGGAGAGATCGGCGAAATCAGCTCACGGCATCGCGCCCGCCGGCGGCAGCCGATCGAGCAAGAACCGGTTGATCGTGAGCCTGGGATCGGCGGCGATCCCGGCCTCGTAGAACTGGCGCGCGCGCCCGAGATCCCCGCGCAGCTGCATGACTTGTCCGTGCAGGTTCGCGTGGACCGCCGACCGGTAGCTCGCGAGCGCCGCGAGCCGGATCATTCCGTCGGCGCCCTGCATGCGCACCGGCAACGGGGCACGCTCGCCTTCGTCCAGCACGCGTTGGAGGCTCGCCAAAGGGTCGCCGCCCATCGCGGCCAAACGCTCGACGAGCGGATGGTCGTCCGTCGCGACGGCGCCGCCCGCCGCCAAGCGCGTGAGGGCCGCTCGATCGACGGCGAACCCGCCGAAGAGCTCTTCGGGCCAGTTGAGCAGCGTGTCGGCGAGCGAGGCCTGCGCCGGCGTGCTCGCGAGACGCCGCGCCAAGGCGTCGCCGTCGATCACGAGTGAGTCGTCCGCAGCGGCGGCGCCTACGAGCCCGAGGGCAGGAATTCGCGCGTTGAAATACGGGAAGAAGCCCTCCGCGTCGGGGAACACGTCGAGGAACGTCGCGACGACGGTCGCCAGCGCCCGCGGCGACAGCTCGTGCAGCGGCAGCCACTGCACGAAGCGGCCCCCCGGCGCGAGGGCGCGCCGGATGTTCGCGAAGTGCTCGCGCGTGTAGAGCGTGCCCGCGCCGGCGCGTTGCGGATGAAACAGATCGGCGATCACGACGTCGTAGCGGACGTTCGAGGCGGCCGCGGCGCTCGCGAAGGCGCGCGCGTCCGCGTGCCGCAGACGGACGCGCGGCGGTTTGAACAGGTCGCCGTCGGCCCACGTGAAGAGGGACAGGGAGCTCAACACCTCGCTCGAGAGCTCGACCGCGTCGACGTGACTGACCTCGGGGTCCTGGGCGACGGCCGCGAGCGTCGCGCCCGTCCCGACGCCGAGCACGAGAACGTTGCGAGGAGCCGGGTGAAGCAACAACGGGAGATAGCCCTGGCGCCGCTCGCCGAAGCGCGACTCCTCGCCGCCGTCGAGGAACCGACTCCCCGTCCGTAGGCGCATCGCCCCCGTGGCCGACTCCTCGACCCTGACCACGCCGTCGGCGGAGTCGCCCAGGAAGATCGAACGCTCACCCGGATTGAGCGGCCAAGAGAAGAGGCGCGACGCTCTCGTCCCACTGGCGACGACGACGATCGAGACCAGCGCGAGCGCGGCGGCGACGCGCATTCCCTTCGCGCTCGCCAGGACGCGCGTGCTCGGAGCGCGGGCCGCGGCCGCTCCACCGAGCACGAGGCTCGCCACCGCCGCGACGAGGAGTGATGGCGTGCCCGCGAGCGGCAGCAGCACGACGCCAGCGAGCAACGGCGCGGCGGCGGCGCCCGCCGCGCTGGCTGCGCTCAAATTCGCGAGCCCCTCGGGATTGTCGGCGGCGAGCGCGATGATGCGGATGAAGAGGAACGACGTGAGGGCCGCGCTCGGCGCGACGAGGCAACAAGCCGTCAGAAACTGCGTCGCGCCGTCGCCCGTCGCCGCGAACAAGACGAGGAGGGTCTCGGCCCCCGCGAGCGACAGCGCGGCGAGCGCCATCGCGAGCGCCGCGCCCACGAACGAGACGGGCAGGCTCACGGACCCTGGTTTGAGCGCGCGCGCCAGCACGGCCCCCAAGGCCCCGCCCAGCAACTGCGCCGCGACGACCGTTCCGAACGCGAAGGCTGTTCCGTCGAAGACCGCGGTCAGAACGCGGATGGCGGCGACCTCGAAGAACAACCCCGCAGCGCCCGTCGCCGCCGCGGCGACCAAGATGGCGGCGCCCACGTTCGGCGACGCCGACAACTCTGAAGTAGGTTCGTCGACGAGGGAGCGTCGGCCGACCGCGAACATCGAGGCCAATGCGGCGGTGAGGCCCAACATCCCGGCCGCCGCAACGACGGTGATCGAAATCCCCCAACGCGGCAACGTGCAGAAGGTCGCGAACAGCGCGCCCGCGACCGCCCCTCCCGTGCTCCAGGCCTGGAGGCTACCGAGGACCGATCCCGCCGCTGAGCGGCGCGCGTCGCCGTGCAGCGGAACGAGCCCACGCCCGAGCACCGCGAATGACCCGCCCAGCGACATCGTCGCAGGCAAGAAAACGAGGGCGGCAAAGATCAACGAGACGCCCGCGTGCAGCACTCCCGTCTCCGGCGCCGCGAGGGGCAAGAGGTGAATGATGCGACGGCCGGCCGGAACCATGGGGAGCGAGGCGAGCACGCCCGCCGCGCCCCACGCGCAGAGCTTCGCGAGCTCGCGGTACGGCGACGCGCCGGCCTCGACGCGCCGCTCGCAGCGCCGGCCCAACGTCCGCGCGCCGAGCGCGCTCCCGAAGAAAAAGGCGCTGAGCACGGCGAGCACGGCGCGCCCGTCGGAGCCGACGACGTTCGCGACGAGCGGCACCCACGCCGTCTCGGCGATCACGGTGGCGGCCCCCACCAGAAAAGCGAGGCTGGCGGAGATCGCGAATGTCCGCCGGCTGAGGGGCGGCTGCTCGGTGGTACCCAAGATGGTGGCGGATCCTATCGCGTCCCGAAGCGGCCCCGCCATCGGACGAACGTCGATCTACTGAACGTTCATCACGTAATTGCAGACGGGATTCCAGCCACAGTTCGGGCTGCCCGTGCAGAAGATCGTGTGGCCGCCTGGACTGTTGGGGGCGCTGCCAACCATCGAGAAGAGGTGCTGCGCCGACGTGTAAGGCCCGCCGCCCGTCGGAACGACGTTCGTGACCGTACCGGGCCAGCCCGCGTTCTGCACGGTCGTCACCATGCCCATGACGCCGGTGTCGTTGTTGGAGGTCGACGGGTAGTTGGCGGTGAAGCCGATCAGCATGTACTTGCGATCGCCGGGCGTGCCCGCGACGGACTTGCTCGTGATCCAATCCGCGTTCGGGAAGCCTTCGTTCTGCGGGCCCGACGTCGTGATCACGCGGCCGAACGGCACGTACGCCGAGATCATGGCCCAGGTCTGCGAGCCCCACGAGTATCCGACGACCCAGACGTCGCTCGTGCGCAGCGTTCCGTCGGTGTTGAGGAAGAACCCCCAGTCACCGCCCGGATCCATCATGTCGGCCTGCTTGAGCATGTTGACCGTCGCCGTGAGGATGACGTTGCCCGGATCGACGTTGTACCAGCTCACGCGATCCTTGCCGTCCCACAGCTCCATGCGCGAATCGCCGATCTGACGGTTGGCCACAGGATCCATCGGCGTGGTCTTGAGGGTCGTCACGAAGCTCTGGGGCACCTTGCCGCCGTCGAGGCACGTGTCGGTCTTCGGCGAGAACGTGTGGAAGCCATAGTTGTGGAAGAAGCTCTCGATGCCCCCGGCGCCGGTCCCCGTGCAGATGCCACCGAGAAAGAGGACGAGCTTGCCCTGCGCCGGCTTGTTCTTGTTCAGGTAGACCTGGCCACCGGCGAAGTTGAACGAGGTCGTGCCGCCGCCCGTGACGTTGATGGGACGCGGATCGGGGGGATACGCGGCGCTGTTTCCGCCGTCGGTGGTCGTCGTTCCGCCGTCGCTGCCCGCGGCGCCCGTCGTGCTCCCG
>DATAZS010000213.1:0-2759 GCA_036271915.1 Polyangia bacterium | reverse complement strand
CGCCATGGCGTCGGGCGTGAGCTCGGCCACGCGGCCACCGCCCACGAGCTTGCCGCGCCGGAGCACGGTGACCTCGTCGGCGAACTTCATGACATCACGAAACTTGTGCGAGATCATGAGCACCGTGAGCTTGCCCTCCTGGGTCATGGCGCGCAGCAGGCCCAGCACCTCGTCGGCCTCGTCGGGCGTGAGCACACTCGTCGGCTCGTCGAGGATCATCGTGCGCGTGCCGAGGTAGAGCTGCTTGAGGATCTCGAGCTTCTGTTTCTCGCCGGCGGCGAGCGTTCGCACGGGCCGCTTCGGATCGAGGCGGAACGGCATGCGCGTCATGAACGCGGCGACGGCCTTCGTCTCGGCATCCCAGTCGAAGACGAACGGGTGATCGCGGCGCGCGAGCACGAGGTTCTCGGCGACCGTCATGTTGTCGACGAGCGTGAAGTGCTGGTACACCATGCCGATGCCCAGCGCGGCGGCGTCGCGCGGGCTCTTGATGTGCGTCGTCTTGCCGTCGACGATGACGCGGCCCTCGTCGGCCTCGTAGTAGCCCATGATGCACTTGACGAGCGTGCTCTTGCCGGCGCCGTTCTCGCCGAGCAGCGCGTGCACGCTGCCCCACGCCAGCGTGAGCGAAACGTTGTCGAGCGCCGTGAAGGCGCCGAAGCGCTTCGTGAGCGCGGCCGCGTCGATCGCGAACGGAAAGTCGGTCGCGGGCGCCGTCGTCATTTGAAGGCCTCGATGAGCGCGCGCGAGCGCGCGACGGCGCCGAACACGCCGTTCTGCATCTTCACCATCTTGATGGCGGCCGAATGGTTGCCGGCGTCCGTCGCGCGGCAGCAGTCCTCGAGCAGCAGGCACTCGTAGCCGCGATCGTTGCCCTCGCGCATCGTCGTGTGCACACACACGTCCGTGGTGATCCCCGCGAGCACGAGGTTCGCGATGCCCTGCTGGCGCAGGATGAGATCGAGATCCGTCGCGCAGAACGAGCCCTTGCCCGGCTTGTCGATGATCGTCTCGCCCGGCAACGGCGCGAGCTCGGGGATGATGTCCCAGCCGGGCTCGCCGCGCACGAGGATGCGCCCCTTCGGCCCCATGTCGCCGATGCCCATGTCCTTGTTCCCCCAGGTTTGGCGCGAGCGCCAACGCTTGTTGAGCGGCAGGTCGGACAGATCGGGGCGGTGCCCCTCGCGCGTGTGCATGATGCGCATGCCCGTGCCGCGCATGTGCTCGAGCAGCCGCTTGATGGGGCCGATGCACTCGCGCGTCATCGAGATGTCGTAGCCCAGCTGATCGATGTAGCCGCCTTGGCCGCAGAAGTCGGTCTGCATGTCGATGACGATGAGCGCCGTGTTCTCGGGGCGCAGATCGCCGTTCCAGGGCCACGCGTAGGGCTCGGCGGAGACGTAGCGCGTGGGGGCGGCGGCCTTCTTCTTCTTGAGCGTCATCGTCTGATCCTCATCTTGCGATCCTCAGCTCGGCCGGTTGGCCGACGAGCGCCCGATCGCGCGAGCTCGTCGCGACGATGATCGCGAGCGTGAGCGCGTAAGGCGCGGCGTTGAAAAGGTAGTAGCCCGACGTGATGCCCACGGACTGCAGCGCGGGCCCGAGCGCGCTCGCGCCGCCGAACAGCAGCGACGCCCACAGGCACCGAATGGGATCCCAGCGCGCGAAGATCACGAGCGCGACGGCCATGAGGCCTTGTCCGCTCGACAGGCCTTCGTTCCAGCTCCCTGGATAGAAGAGCGACAGGAACGAGCCGCCCACGCCCGCGAGGAAGCCGCCCGCCATCGTCGCGCGCATGCGCACGCGGTTGACGTCGTAGCCCATGGCGCGCGCGGCGTCGGCGCTCTCGCCCACGGTGCGCACGACGAGGCCCCAGCGCGTGCGGCGAAGCACGAAGAGCACGACGCCGCTCATGACGAGGCCGACGATGAACAAGACGTTGAGCTGCAGCGCCGAGCGCACCTGGGCCGACGAGCTCCAGAAGCCGAGCGAGATCGAGGGCAGGTGCGGCGCCGTGGGCCCGATGAGCGGCTTGCCCAAGAAGAATGCGAGCCCCACGCCGAAGAGCATCATGGCGATGCCGACGGCGACGTCGTTGACGCGCGGCCGGCCGCAGAGCCACGCGTGGATCGCGCCGAGGACGACGCCGAGCACGCCCGCGGCGAACACGCCGAGCCACGGCGAGCCCGTCAAATAGGAGACGCCGTACGCGCCCATGGCGCCCATGACGAGCGTGCCCTCGAGGCCGAGGTTCACGCGGCCGCTCTTCTCGGTGAGGCACTCGCCGAGGCTCACGAAGAGGAACGGCGTGCTGATGCGAATGGCGCCGCCGAGCACGGCCAACGCCACGCCCGCCGCGCCCGTGCTGACCGCCGCGTCGGCCATCAGCGCACCTCAGCGGGCTTCGCACGCTTCAAGAAAGACGGCACGCGGCCCGCGAACGTCTCGGAGAAGAGGATGCAGATGAAGAGCAAGCCCTGCAGCACGTTCACCGTGGCGTCCGGCAAGTCGAACACGCGCTGGAGCAAGCCGCCGCTCGCGCCGATGCCGCCGAGCAGCAGCGACACGGGGATGACAGCCAGCGGGTTGCCGCGCGCGATGAACGCGACGAGCACGCCCGTGTAGCCGTAGCCCGTGACGAGCGAGGCGTTCGCCGTGCCGTGAATGGCCGCGACCTCGATGGCGCCCGCGAGCCCCGCGCACGCGCCGCCGATGAGCGTCGCCGTCACGATGAGGCGCCCCACGGGCAGGCCGGTGAG
>DATAZS010000212.1:0-1826 GCA_036271915.1 Polyangia bacterium | reverse complement strand
CGTCGTCGGCCAGAGAGAAAGCTGCGGCCATGACGGCACGCACGGCGGTCGCGATCTCGTCTCTCGCCACGCTGTCGGGCGTCGCGTGCAAGTCGGCCGCGCCTTTCTCGGCCGCGCACGTCGATCGCAGCATTCGGGGTTCGACGGGGTATCCCGTGGCCGTCGATCCGGCGCGCGTCGGGACCTACGCGGGCGCCGTGAAATCGGGCGCGGGCTACTTCTACGACGAGGTGCTCGAGTACCGGGTCTGGATGCACCCTGAGCATGGCGCGCCTCCGTTGGCCGGCGACGCCGACTACTTCGCCGCGTTCGCGCGCTACGAGACGGCGGCGAAGTATTCGAGCAACGCGAGCGGCGCCGAGGATCCGATCGCGCTCATTCGGCAACGCGAGTCGGTAAACGAGCCCACGCCCGGGCATTTCGAGTGGGACAAGAAGGAGCGCGTGACCGAATGGCAGGTCGATTGGTTGAAGGGTGCGCACCGCGAGCCGCGCAGCATCCCCGACTTCCTGGCGGCTCACGACGCCGCTCCTGATATCGTGCCGCGATGAACCGCGCGCGGCTCTTCTTGACGGCCGTCCTCGCGGGCGCGGCGTGCGCGACGTCTGCGCCGCGTCCGGAGCGCACGGCGCCCCCTGTCGCAGCGACGTCAGCCGCGCCAGCCGCAGCGCCGCCCAAGGGCCTCGCCGGCGTCGGGGCCCGTCCGCTCACGGATCGCCTCGCCGCGACGTACTTCATCCGATCGGTCAATCCGTCAGGTGACTACGTCATGGACCTCGTGGTGTTCATGAAGGGCGAGCCGGGCTGGACGCGGCGGAAGACGAAGTGGACGTTCGACACGAGCCCCGTGGCCGCGTTTTCGAGCTTCGTCTTCGGGGAGGCGCAGTTTCGCGTCGACCTCGATCCGGAGACGGGAGTGGTTAAGCTTCTCGATCAGATGGCATCTGTTTCGAACGCCGATGTGTTCGTGGTCGACGGGGTCGGGAGCCCGGCGCCGAAAGTGATCTACCGCGAGCACCAAGATCTGCGCGCGCCGTTCAGCTCGGATCCCATTCGAGGATTTCTCGCGCGCTCCGCGCAGCTGCGACAAGCCGTTGGTCTCTCGGCGCCCGCGCAGGAATCCGCGAGCCTCCCATGACACCGCTGCTCGACACGTTCTTGGTCCGAGCCTTTCGCGACGAGGATCGCGTGGCGCTGCAGGCGCTGTGGGCGCGCGCGTTCCCCGACGATCCGCCGTGGAACGCGCCGCACCTCATGATCGAGAACAAGCTCAAGGTTCAGCCGGAGCTGCTGCTGGTCGCCGAGCTCGGGGGCTCGGTCGTCGGCGCCGTCATGGCGGGCTTCGACGGCGTGCGGGGTTGGCTCCACCACCTCGCCGTCGCGCACGAGCATCGACGAAAGGGCTTCGCGACGAAGCTCGTGAAGGCGGCCGAGGACGGCGTGCGGCGGCTCGGTTGCACGAAGGTGAACCTGCAGCTGCGCGTGACGAACCACGAGGTCGTGTCGTTCTATCGCAGCCTCGGCTATCAGATCGAAGAGCGCGTCAGCATGGGCCGACGGTTCGACGAGTAACGGCGCGGCGGCGCGAGCTGCGCTAGCCTGTCGACGATGTTGCGGCGCCTCGCGCGGTGGTTCGGCTATTTGGTGGGCGGCCTCGTCGCGCTCGTGCTCGCGGGCGTCGCGCTCGCGTGGCTGTCGACGGACCACTTCGCGGCGTTCGGCGGGAGCCCCGATTCGTCACGCCTGCGCGGCTCACCCGAGTTCGTGGGCGACCGCTTCGAGAACCCCGAGCCGACGCACCTCATGGCCGGCAGCACGTGGCTGTG
>DATAZS010000211.1:0-5243 GCA_036271915.1 Polyangia bacterium | reverse complement strand
CTTCAAGATGGACGAAGCGGGCCTGCGCGGGCGGCTCAAGCGCTCGAAGCTCGTGCTGGGACCGATCAAGGAGACGGCCGCGACCTTCTTCGCCGAGCACAAGCCGGCGCCCATCGGCTGCCTCTTCCACGACATGGACTTCTACTCGTCGACGCGAGACGCGTTCCAACTGCTCGAAGGCGCGCCCGAGTTCTTCTTGCCGCGCGTGTTCAACTACTTCGACGACACGATCGGCTCCGAGGTCGAGCTCTACAACGACTTCACGGGCCAGCGCCTCGCCATCAACGAGTTCAACGAGAAGCACGCCAAGAAGAAGTTCTCGCGGAGCTATCACCTGAAGCGCCACATGCGTCAGCCGGTCTGGCACGAGCAGCTGTTCGTCCTCCACGACTTCGCGCATCCGCGTTACGACGCCTTCGTGAGCGACGAGAATCAGCAGCTCCCCCTAAGGTGAGCCCGCTTACGGGGCCGTGAGAATGGCGCCGATGTGCGCCAGTGTCGGAAAGCTAACGGGCCGAGGTGTTTAAAAATAAACATCCACCAGGCGCTGTGTCGGTAAGGCTAAATGATTACGACATCTTGGGGATGGCAATCGGCTGGTCCAGCCTTTGCGTAACGAGTCCCCGCCATGTCTGCTCTTCCCACCGCCGCCGCGTCTCGCCTCCCTTCTGGTCTCGTCCCGGTCCCCGCGCTCGCGCCGCTGCCGACGCCGCGCGTGTTGCTGTGTGACCTCGACGGGACCCTCATCGACAGCATGCCGACGCTGGCCGATCTGGCCACGGAGGTCATGGAGTCGACGTACGGCACGCCGCGCATGCTCGCGCGCGAGCTGTACCTCGCGACGTGCGGCCTGCCGTTCGAGAAGCAGCTCGAGGAGATCTATCCCGGTGACGCGCGCAACGCGGGCGCCTCGGATCTGTTCGAGGGACGCAAGCCCGCGCGCTGCGATCTCATTCGCATGCCGCAGGAGACGCGCCGCGCGCTCGACCGCATGCGCGCCATGGGCGCGCGCGTCGCCGTGTCGTCGAACAACGGCACGCGGAACGTCGAGACGTTCGCGCGCAACGCGGGCTATCCGTTCGACCTCGTGCTCGGCTTCGGCGGCGGTCTCGCCAAGGGGCGGCCGCACATCGACGCGACGTCGCGCATGTTCGGCGTCGATCGCCAGGAGATGCTCTTCATCGGCGACTCACTTCACGACGGCGAGATCGCAGAGCGCGAGGGCATCCCGTTCGTGGGCCTCGCGACGACGTTCTCGCCCGAGCGCTTCACGCTGCGCTTTCCGCACACGCCGGTGATTCGTCGCTTCGCGGCGCTGCCGGACCTGTTTCAGTAGATCGGAAGATCGGACGACCCCATGCAGGCGGTCTTGCTCGCGGCGGGGCTCGGCAGCCGGCTGGGGCAGCTCACGGAGCGCATCCCCAAGGCGCTCATCACGGTGGGCGACGAGCCGTTGCTCGCCCACGCCGTGCGGTTCGCGGCGCGCGCGCGCGCCAAGGAGATCATCGTCGTGGGTGGCTATGGCTTCGAGCTCGTCGCGAGCGAGCTCGCGCGCCGCGCGCTCGCCGTGACGCTCGTGCGCAACGACGCCTTCCGCGACGGCAACCTCGTGTCGCTCATGGCGGCGCGGCCGCGCGTCGCGCTCGATGACGAGCTGCTCGTCATGAACATCGACCACATCTATCGGCCGGCGATCGCGGGCCTGGCCGCGGCCCCCGCGACGGACGTCACGGCCTTCATCGACAGCGACCGCGCGCTCGGCGACGACGATATGAAGGTCGAGCGCGACGGCGCGGGGCGCGTGCGCAAGATCGCGAAGACGCTCGCGACCTGGGACGCGGGCTACGTCGGAATGACGAAGATCCCGGCGTCGGCGTCGGCGCGTTACTGGGCGACGGCCGACGCGGCCCTCGCCGAGGAGGGGCGCGCCATCCACGTCGAGCGCGTGCTCGCGCGCCTCGCGACGACGAACGAGCCGCCCGCGTGCCGCGACATCAGCGGTCACGGCTGGCTCGAGGTCGATCTGCCCGAGGAGCGCCAGCGCGCCGAGGAGGCCCTGCGCCAAGGCGTGTGGTAATGACGGGCGGCGTGTCCGTCCCGTCATCTGATAAAGGCAGGCGCCACAAGGTGCTGCTCTTCATTCCCAACCTGCAGCAGGGCGGGGCGGAGCGGCAGATCCTCGAGCTCATGACCCGATTGCCGCCGCGCTTCGCGCCGACGCTGTGCCTCTACGAGGACGTCGTCCACTACCGCGAGTACCTTCCGCCGGGCGAGCCGCGCCACGTGCTGGGCGCGCCGCGCATGGGGCCGCGCGGGCTGCGGCGGCTCGTCGAGGTGCTGCGCGCCGAGCAGCCTGACATCCTGCATTCGTACCGCGACAAGGCGAACTTCTGGGCGCGGCTCGCGACGCGGCAGGTGAAGGTGCCTGTCGTCATCACGGCCGTGCGCAGCCGCGCGATGCACGTCGTGCACCTCGCGACGGAGTGGTGGCTCTCGGAGCGCAGTGATCGCGTCATCGCGAACTCCGAGGGCGTGCGCCGCGAGCTCGTGAACCTCGCGGGCGTCGCGCCCGAGAAGATCCAGCTGCTGCACAACTTCATCGACCTCGAGCGCTTCCATCCGCCCGACGCCGGGGAGCGAAGCGCGGCGCGCGCGAAGTGGGGGCTTGGCAACGGCGAGCTCGCGCTGCTGCTGCCGGGGCGCGTGGGTCTGCAGAAGCACCAGCTCGGGCTCGCGCTCGCGCTCGCGCGGCTCAAGCGCGCGGGGCGCCTGCCCGCGAACGTGCGCGTGCTGCTCGCGGGGCGCAATCGCGATCGGATCTACGCGGCGGCGCTCCCGCGCCTGCTCGCGTTCCTCGGCCTCACGGATCAGGTGCGCTTCCTCGGCACCGTGAGCGAGATGCTGTCGCTCTATCACGCCGCCGACGCGCTCGTGCTGCCCTCGCTGTTCGAGGGCCTGCCCAACGCCGTGCTCGAGGCGCACGCCTGCGGTCTGCCCGCCGTCGTCTCGCACGCCGCCAACATCGATCAGATCGTCGTCGACGGCGTGACGGGGTTCGAGGCGCCGACCTTCGATCATGACGCCCTCGCCGAGGCCATCGCGCGCGTCGTGACGCTGTCCGAGGACGAACGCCGCGCCATGGGCGCGCGCGGCCGCGCGCACGTCGCCGAGACCTTCAGCGTCGATCGCATCCTCGACGAGACGGTGCGCCTGTACGACGGGTTGCTCGCCGCTAAAGGAGTGACGTCGCAATCCGAGCGCAGCGCGGCTTCGCTGTGCGAAGAGAGCGCCGGGGGAGCGGGACCCTCCCAGGGTCCCGACGTGAACTAATGTGTGGCATCGCGGGCGCGCTCGCGCCGCGCCTCGGGGAGCCGCCGCCCGCGGGCGCCGCCGAGCGCTTCGCGGCCGCCATGGTCCACCGCGGGCCTGACGGTCACGGCTTCTTCCACGCGGGCCCCGTCGCGCTCGCGCACCGGCGCCTCTCGATCATCGATCTGTCGGAGGCCGGCCGGCAGCCCATGACGAACGAGGACGGGCAGATCGCGATCGTCGTCAACGGCGAGATCTACAACCACGCCGAGCTGCGCGCCGAGCTGATCGCGAAGGGTCATCGCTTCCGCAGCGGCAGCGACTCGGAGGTCGTCGCGCACCTGTACGAGGAGGTCGGGGCGCGCGCGCCCGAGCTCCTGCGCGGCATGTTCGCGTTCGCGCTGTGGGACGCGCGCACGCAGACGTTGCTGCTCGCGCGCGACCGCTTCGGTGAAAAGCCGCTCTATTACGCCGAGCGCACCGACGGGTTCGTGTTCGCGTCCGAACTCGCGGCGCTCGTCGCCGACGAGCGCACGTCCACGGCGCTGTCGATAGAGGCGCTCGATTCGTACCTCGCGCTGCAATACGTGCCCGCGCCGCACACGATCTACGAGGCGTGCAAGAAGCTGCCGCCAGGGCACACGCTCACCGTGCGGCCCGGCGAGCGGCCCGCCGTGCGTCGCTACTACCAGGTCTCTTTTGCGCCGACGCTCCAAGACATCTCGGAGGAGGAGGCCACGCGGCGCGTGCGCGCCGTCGTCGAGGAGGCCGTGAGCTCGCGGCTCATGTCGGACGTGCCGCTGGGCGCGTTCCTGTCGGGCGGCATCGACTCGTCGATCGTCGTCGCGTGCATGGCGCGTGCGTCGAGCACGCCCGTCAAGACGTTCTCCGTGGGCTTCGCCGAGGGCGGGCGCGAGGACAACGAGCTGCCGTACGCGCGCCTCGTCGCCGAGCGCTGGCGCACGGAGCACCACGAGCTCGTCGTCGAGCCCGACATGGTGGGCCTGCTGCCGAGCATCGTGCGCCACCACGGCGAGCCGTTCGCCGACACGTCGGCCGTGCCGACGCGCTACCTGTGCGAGATGACCCGGCAGCACGTCAAGGTCGCGCTGTCGGGCGACGCGGGCGACGAGGCCTTCGGCGGCTACCGGCGCTACGTGTGGGCCCACGTCGCCGAGACGATCAACCGCTTGCCCGCGCCGCTCGCGCGCGGCGTCGCGGCCGCGCTCGCGGCGACGCCGGGCCGCAAGGCGCGCTGGGTGCGCGAGTACGGCGCGCGCCTCGGCGCCGACGAGGCCTCGCGCTATCTGCGCTTCGTGTGTCACTTCTCGGCGGCCGAGAAGGGCGCGCTCTACACGCCCGAGCTCGCGGCGCGCTTCTCGCGCGACGCGACGGCCGAGGCGTTCGCGGCGCACCTCGGCGCCTCGCGCGCGACCGACACCGTGAGCCGCCTGCAGAACCTCGACGTCGAGACGTACCTGCCCGACGACATCCTCGCGAAGGTCGACGTCGCGAGCATGACGCACGCCCTCGAGGCGCGCGCGCCGCTCGTCGATCACCACGTCGTCGAGCTGGGCGCCGCGCTGCCGGGGCGCCTCAAGCTGCGCGGCCGAAAGGGCAAGCACATCCTCAAGCGCGCCTTCGCCGATCTCGTCCCCGCCGAGATCGTGAACCGCCGCAAGAAGGGCTTCTCGCTGCCGACGGGCCCGTGGCTGCGCGGCCGCCTGCACGGGTTCGCGCGCGAGACGCTGCTGTCGGATGCGGCGCGCGCGCGCGGGCTCTTTCGCCCCGGGGCCGTCGAAGATCTGCTCGACCGCCACCGCGCGGGAGAGGACCACGGCGAGCGCCTGTGGAACCTCATCGTGCTCGAGACCTGGCAGCGCGAGCTCGTCGACGGCCGCGCGACGTTCGCGCGCGAGGCGGCGGCGCGCGCC
>DATAZS010000210.1:0-10953 GCA_036271915.1 Polyangia bacterium | reverse complement strand
GACAGGCCAGTGCATGACGTACAACTCGGCTGGCAAAACCGCGGCCGATGGCGACTCGTCTTGCACGCTGAACGGGACGGCTTGGAAGCACCCCGTCACCGTGTGGCGCGGCGCCACGTACCAAGCCGAGAACGCCCAAGGTGGAGCGTACATCAGCGTCACCAACCCCACCTCTGGATGCACGCCTGGTACGTCGGGCTGCACGTGGGTTCCCGGCGGTTTCGGCTTCAACGCGAGCAACTGCCAGATGAACGCCACCGGATGCTCGGTCATAGCGGACGCGAACAATGGAATGGGGAAACGCGTCGGCTACCTCGGCGTCGGCAAGGGCGTTCGATTCTCGAACGTCACGGCGCCCGCAGGCTCTTCAAACATCATCGTCTACTACACCAATGGTGACAGCTACACCATGACGCGGTACCTGTCGTTCGTCGTCAACAACGGCGCAGCCCAGGTCAAAGCATTCGGTGGCCTCGAGGATTGGAGCCACCCCCGTGGCGCCGCCGTAACGCTCTCCGGTTTCGTCGTCGGCAGCAACAACACCATTTCGGTCACGGCTGTCGCCAACAATCCCGCGCCTGACCTCGACTGGATCGAGGTCGTCGACGTCACGTCGACGGTTCCGTCGACTGGACTCTGTCAGCCTTCGCTGTGGAACGTGACCGCCTCGACAAACGCCAGCGGCGCGTTTTCCGCCGTTGACGGAAACCTGACGAGTCGATGGACGACCAACCGTGCGGCGATGCCCGGCGACTACTTCCAGGTCGACTTCACGGGCAACGTCAACCTGAGCTCCATCACGCTCAACAACTCGCAAACGTCGAGCGGCGACTCTCCCGCGCAGTACGCCGTGTACTCGTCCCAGGACGGCATCACCTTCAACAGCACGCCGTTCTTGACGGGATCAGGAACCGCCAATCAGACGACAATGACGTTTCCGCAGGAGTCGCTCCGCGCCATCCGCATCGTGGCGACCAGCTCCTCAAGCAGTTGGTGGTCGATCGGCGAGCTCCAGACCAACTGCTCGCTGTGAGGTGATCAGGCACCGAGCATCCGCGCGACCTCGGGCGTGAAGCGCTCGCCCTCCCCTTCGCCGTGAACGACGAGTGGCGGCTCTACGACGACGGGCATCTTCCCGCCGCGCACGGCCTCGACGAGGACGCGGCCCGCGGGGCGATCGGCGCGCGGGTGGACGAAGCGCAGGCGCGCGGGCGCGAGATCGCGCGCGCGTAGCGCCGCGCCGAGCTCGAGCGCGCGATCGGCAGGGAAGATCGCGGCGACGCGACCGCCGGGGCGCACGGCGCGCGCCGCGACGTCGACCCACGCGGCGAGCGTGAGCGTCACCTCGTGGCTCGACAGCGCGCGCGTCTCGTGCGGCGACAGGTGGCCGCCGTCGACGGGGCGGAACGGCGGGTTCGTCACGACGAGATCGAAGCACGCCGCGCCGAGGTCGAGCCCGCGCACGTCGCCCGCGCGCACGTCGAGACGGTCGGCCCAGCCGTTGCGCGCGCGCCCCTCCGAAGCGAGCGCCGCGAGCGGCGCCTGCAGCTCGACGCCGACGCCGGTCGCCGCCTGATCGAGCGCGAGCAAGACGAACGACACGGCGCCCGTGCCGCAGCCGATGTCGAGGAAACGGCCGAACGGCGGCGCCACGAAGCGCGCGAGCAGGATCGGATCGAGGCTCGCGCGAAAGCCGTGCGACGGCTGCAGCAGCGTGACGCGCCCGCCGAGGATCGTGTCGACGGTGAACGCCCCCCCGTCGTCCACCTGCACAGGACCGCCTAGCGCGACGAGCCGAGCGTGCCGCGCTCGACCTGGTACATGACGAGGCCCGTCGCGAGCTTCGGCTGGAAGTAGGTCGACTTCTGCGGCAGCACGTGGCCCTGCTCGCACGCGTCGAGCACCTGCGCGACGGACGTCGCGTTCATGAGGAACGCGACCTGCACCTCGCCCGCGTCGACGCGCGCGAGCGCCTCGGACGTGTCGTGCGTGTAGGCGAGGTTGCTCTGCTTCGCCATCGCGGCGGCGTCGATGCCGAGCAGCGGTCCCAGCAGCACGCCGTGCAGCACGGTGACGTCGAGGCCGCGCAGCGCGGGCGGCCCCAGCGCCGACAGATCGGCGATCGGCTTGAGCACGATCCAGGTCGGGCCGCTCTTGCCGGCCGCGCGGACGCCGAACGCCACGCGCGGCTGACCGTCGTCGCCCACGCCGAGCTTCGCGAGTCGCGCCTCGCACGCCTGCGCCGTGGTCTCGTCGCCGGGGATGACGTCGAAGGCCGCCGACGCGCCCGAGAGAAACTGCGAGAGGCTGAACGACGGCAGCCCCTTGACGAGCCGGTGCGCCGGCAGCACGAGCAGCCCCGGATCCTCGGCCCGCGCCAGGTACATCGCGCCGTAATCGGCGGGCTCGCGCGCGCCGGCGCCGCCCGCGACGCGCAACTCGCCGCGCAGCGAGACCATCGTCTCGTAGCGGTGGTGGCCGTCGGCGATGAGGATCTGCTTGTCGCTCATGATGCCCGCGAGCTTGTTGAGGCGCGCGGCCTCGGTGATGACCCACAGCCGGTGGCGCGTGCCGTCGTTCGTCGTCGCGTCGAGCGCGGGCGCCGCGGCCGACACGGCGGCGAGCTCGGCGAGCGCCGCGCCGTCGGCGTCGCGGTACAGGCCGAACACCTGCGAGATCTGCGTCCGCGTCGTCACGAGCAGCTTGCGCCGATCCTCCTTCGGGCCCGTGAGCGTGTGCTCGTGCGGCAGCACGACGCGCTTGTCGAACGGCTCGAGGCGCAGCGCCGCGATGAGACCCTGGCGCGTGTACGACCTGCCGGCCCACGTGAACTGCTGCTCGTACAGGTACATCGCGGGCGTGGGCTCGCGGCGCAGCACGCCCTCGGCGAGCCACGCGCGCAGCAGGTTCGCGGCGGCGCCGTAGCGCGAGTCGCCCTCGCCACGCGGCAGCTCGACGCGGACGACGTTGTGCGAGTCACGCGCCTCGAGATCGGAGCGCTCGGCCTCGCCGATGACGTCGTAGGGCGGCGCGAGCACGCGCGCGGCTTCCACGCGCGTGAGGTCGTAGCGCAGCCCTGCGAAAGGAACGATCTCGGCCATGGTCTCTCTTCTTTTCTATCGGCTACTCGTCCGCCTACTCGTCGGCGAGGAACTCGGGCGCGATCGTGACCGCCCCCGCCCTCAACACCTCGATACGAGTACCACGAACCCGCGCGAGCGTGCTGGGAGCGCCGCCCGGCGTCGCGCCGCCCGGAAGCACGGCGCAGCGTCCCCCGAGCGCCGCCTCGACCTCGGCGGGCGTCGTCGCGGGCCGCTGCCCCGCGAGGTTCGCGCTCGTCGTCGTGAGCGGTCCACCGAAGGCGCGCACGAGCGCGCGTGCGAGCGGGTGCGACGACTCGCGCACGGCGACGCAGCCTTCGATGACCAACGCCTCGGGGACGTCCGGTCGCGCGGGCAGCGCGAGCGTGAGCGCGCCCGGCCAGTACCGCTCCATGAGGGCGCGCGCCTTCGCCGATGGCGGCGCGCACACGCGCTCGAGCACGCCGACGCCCACGACGAGCAGAGAGATCCCCTTGTCGCCGCGTCCCTTGAGCTCGCGCAGACGCGCGAGCGCGAGCTCGTCGAACGGATCGACGGCGAGGCCGTAGAACGTCTCCGTCGGGTACGCCACGACCTCGCCGCGACGAAGGGCGACGACGGCGAGGGCCAGCTCCTCGGCGGGCGAGCGCGGCACGCGACCGTTCACGCCTTCTTCGCGAACTGCGCCTGCACCTCGGCGTCGCTGTCGAGCACCTTCTTGCGGCGGGTCTCGCGCTCGGCGACCAGCTTCTTCGCGAGCTCGGCGTCGCCCGTCGCCGCGATCTGCGCCGCGAGCAGGCCCGCGTTCTCGGCGCCGCCCACGGCGACCGTGGCGACCGGCATGCCGGGCGGCATCTGCACCATGGCGAGGAGCGCGTCGAAGCCCGACAGCGCGCCGTTCGCGATCGGCACGGCGATCACGGGCCGCGTCGTGTGCGCCGCCACGGCGCCCGCGAGGTGCGCCGCGCCACCCGCGCCCGCGATGAAGGCCTTCGCGCCGCGCGCGCTCGCATCCTTCACATACGCCGCCGCCTCGTCGGGCGTGCGGTGCGCCGACAGCACGCGCACCTCGACGGCCAGACCCAGCGACTCGAGGACCTTGGCCGCGGGCCGCATCGTCTCGAGATCCGACTTCGAGCCCATCATGATCGCGACGTCTACCTTCGTGCTCATTTCATTCCTCTCATTCCGATGTCTTTGCGGAAGTGCATGCCGTCGAACCGAACCGTGGCGACCGTCGCGTAGGCGCGCGCGCGCGCCTCGTCGAACGTGCGGCCGCGCGCCGTGATGCCAAGGACGCGCCCGCCCGCCGTCACGACGCGGCCCTGGGCGTCGCGCCGCGTGCCCGCGTGGAACGTCAGCACGTCGTGCGCCTCGTCGATCACGGGCAGGCCCGTGATGAGATCACCCGTGCGCGTCTTCGTCGGATAGCCCGCGGCCGCGACGACGACGCACACGGCGGCGCCTTCGTACCAGCGCGGCGTCCCCTCGGGCAGCCGTCCGCGCGCCGCGCCGTCGAGCCACGGATAGAGATCGTCGTCCATGCGCGCGAGCACGGACTGCGTCTCGGGATCGCCGAAGCGGCAGTTCCACTCGATGACCACGGGCCCGCGATCGGGCGTCAGCATGAGGCCGCCGTAGAGCAGCCCTCGGAACGGTCGCCCGTCGGCCGCGAGCGCGCGCACCGTGGGCGCGAAGATCGTCTCGAGGATCTGCTGCGCGAGCGCGTCGTCGACGAGCGTCGACGGCGAGTACGTGCCCATGCCGCCCGTGTTGGGGCCGACGTCGCCGTCGCCCACGGCTTTGTGATCCTCCGACGTCGCGAGCAGCACGATCCGCTCGCCGTCGCAGAACGCCATCATCGAGACCTCGCGGCCCTGCAAGCGCTCCTCGACGACGACGCGCGCGCCCGCGTCGCCGAACGCGCGGTCGGCCATCATCTGGCGCGCGGCCGCCTTGGCCTCGTCCTTCGAATTCGCGACGACGACGCCCTTGCCCGCCGCCAGGCCGTCCGCCTTGACGACGACGAGCCCCGGCTGCGCGTCGATGAACGCGAGCGCCGCGTCCAGATCGTCGAAGGCGCCGAACGCCGCCGTGGGCACGCCCGCGCCCGCCATGAGCTTCTTGGCGTAGGCCTTCGAGCCTTCTATTTCAGCGGCCGCCGATGACGGGCCGAAGAACGCGATGCCCGCCCCGCGCACGGCGTCGCCCAGGCCCGCGACGAGCGCCGTCTCGGGCCCGCACACGACGAGATCGGCCTTCTCGGCGACGGCCGACGCGACGAGCTCGGCGATGGCCTCAGACTGAATCGGCACGCACCGCACCTTGGGCACGGCCCCGATGCCGGGGTTGCCCGGCGCGACGACGATGAGCTCGACGAGCTGGCTCTTCGCGAGCTTCCAGGCGAGCGCGTGCTCGCGCCCCCCCGAGCCGACCAAAAAAATGCGCGCGCCCATGCGTCGTCTAGTGGCGGAAGTGCCGCTCGCCCGTGAACACCATCGTCATGCCGTGCTCGTTGGCCGAGGCGATGGCCTCCTCGTCGCGCACGGAGCCGCCCGGCTCTACGACGGCGATGGCGCCCGCCTTGGCCGCCTCGTCGACGCCGTCACGGAACGGGAAGAACGCGTCCGACGCGCACACGCTGCCCTTGAGCGACGAGCGCGCCTTCGACACGGCGATGCGCACGGAGTCGACGCGCGACATCTGGCCCGCGCCCACGCCCAGCGTGCGCCCGCGCGCCGCGAACACGATGGCGTTCGACTTGACGTGCTTGCAGACGCGCCACGCGAAGTCGAGATCGGCCAGCTCTTCGGCCGTGGGCGTGCGCTTCGACACGACCTTGCTGGCGGCCATCGTCGCCGCGGTGGCGTCGCGCGCCTGCACGAGCACGCCGCCCGCGACGCTGCGCAGCTCGAGCGCGCCCGCGACGTCGCCCCAAGACTCGTTAGATGCATCGAGCTTCAGCAGGCGCAGGTTCTTCTTGGGCGCGAGCGCGGCGAGCGCCTCGGCCGAGTACGAAGGCGCGATGACGCACTCGAGGAACGTCTCGCTCATGTCGCGCGCGAGCGCGGCGTCGACCTCGCGATTGACGGCGACGATGCCGCCGTACGCCGACACGGGATCGGTGTCGCGCGCGCGCCGGTACGCCTCGCCCACGCCCTCGTGCGCGACGGCGGCGCCGCATGGGTTGTTGTGCTTGATGATCGCGGCGGCCGGCAGCGTGAACTCGGCGCACAGGCGCATGGCGGCGTCGAGGTCGAGGATGTTGTTGTAGCTGAGCTCCTTGCCCTGGATGACCTCCGCCTTCGCGAGCGAGGCGTTCTTCCCTTCGGGCCCGAGGCCCGCGTCGATCGCGTAGAACGCCGCCTTCTGGTGCGGGTTCTCGCCGTAGCGCAGCGCGCGCGCGAGCGACGCCGACAGGTGCAGCGTGTCGGGGAAGTCGGCGAGCGGCGCCTCGGGCGACGCGAGCCGGCCGAGGTGCGACGCGATGGCGCCGTCGTAGGCGGCCGTGTGCGCGAAGGCCTTGCGCGCGAGCGCGTAGCGCGTCGCCGCCGAGACCTCGCCCGTGGCCTGGATCTCCGACAGCACGCGCGCGTAGTCGGCGGGATCGACGATGACGGCGACGCGCTCGTGGTTCTTCGCCGCCGAGCGGATCATGGCCGGCCCGCCGATGTCGATGTTCTCGATGACCTCCTCGAACGGCGCGCCGCGCGCGACCGTCTCGCGGAACGGGTAGAGGTTGACGACGACGAGATCAATCGGCACGAAGCCTGCCTGCTGCATCTCCTTGCGGTGCTTCTCCGTGGGGCGGCCGAGGATGCCGCCGTGCACGCGCGGGTGCAGCGTCTTGACGCGGCCGTCGAGCACCTCGGGCGCGCCCGTGAAGTCGCTGACCTCGCGCACGGGGACGCCCGCCTCGGCCAGCGTCTTCGCCGTGCCGCCCGTCGACAGGATCTCGAGGCCGACGGCCGACAATCCCTTGGCGAACTCGACGAGCCCCGCCTTGTTCGAGACCGAGACCAGCGCCCGCGACAGCTTGGATAGGTTTGCCACGGGCACGTTTTATCACCGCTCGGCGCGCGCGATGCGGCGAAAAAGAATGCCGCGCGCTCAGACCTCGAGGCCCGCGCGCTTGCGCAGGTCGCCGATCTCGCTCTTCGACAGATCGCGCCAGCCGCCCATGGCGAGCCCCTCGAACGACAGGCCGCCCAGGCGTACGCGAGAGATCTTGAGCAGCGAGTGCTTGACCCACTCGCAGCCGCCCTTGAGCGCGCGCGGCCGCGTCTCGGCGACGATCATCTCGATCCACGTGTTCTTCTCCGTGGTCGCGAGCGGCGAGATCGTGACGGGCTTGACGGCCCGCCCCTCGAAGCGCCAGCCCTTGAGGAGGCGCCCGAGATCGACGTCCTTCACCATGCCCTGCAGCTTGAGGTGATACGTCATGAGGACGTTGCCCGGCTTGCCCTTCGTGATGGCCTGCGCGAGCTCGCCGTCGGTCGTGAGCAGCACGACGCCCTCGGCGGGGAAGTCGAGCGGCGCGACGACCTGCAGCCCCGGCTCGGCGCCCTTGAGATACTGCGCGAGCGTGGGCCGATCGCCCGTCTTCGACAGCGTCGACAGGCACGCGCGCGGCTTGAGCATGAGCCGGTAGATCGGCGCCTCGGGGACGACGTGGCGGCCGTTCACCTCGACCCAATCCTTGCCGCCCACGGACGACCCGAGCGTGTTGACGACGACGCCGTTGACCTTCACGGCGCCCGTCGCGATCAAATGTTCGGCCGCGCGGCGCGAGGAGACGCCCGTCTGCGCGAGATAGCGTTGAAGACGCAAGGCTTAGCTCTGCGCTTCCGACGTGTCGGGGGCGGCCGACGCCTCGGCGCCCGCCTCGCTGCCAGGAGGCGGTCCCGAGGCGCGCGTCGCCGCGAGCGTCGCGCCCTCGAGCTCCTCGAGGAGGTCGTCCTCTTCTTCCTGATTGACGGGCGTGAGCTCGACGGGCGTGGGCGCGAACGGCGAAGGGGCCGGCGCCGTGGGCGCCGCCTCCGCGAGCGGCGCCTGCGCATCGACGCTGGCCATCTGCTGCTCCGACAGCTCATGGAACTCGCGCAGCGTCGGCAGCTCGGACAGATCCTTCAGGCTGAACACCTTCAAGAAGTCGGGGGTCGTGCCGTACAGCATGGGGCGGCCCACGTCCTCCTTCTTGCCGACGATGCGCACGAACCCGCGGTCGAGCAGCGTCTTCAGCACGGGGCCGCAGTCGACGCCGCGGATCTCGTCGATCTCGGGGCGCGTGATGGGCTGGCGGTACGCGACGATCGCGAGCGCCTCGAGCATGGCGCGCGACAGCCGCTGCGGGCGGCCCGCGACGAGCTTCGCGACCCACGGGCCGTTGTCGGGGTGCGTGCGAAATTGCCAGCCGCCCGCGAGGCTCGCGAGCTGGATGCCCGTGTCGGCGTGGCGCTCGCGCAGCGCCTCGAGCGCCGCCGTGACCTTCTTGCCGTCGCGCTCGTTGACGAGCCGCTTGACGTCGCTCACCGACAGCGGACGATCGGCCGCGTACAGCAGGCTCTCGATGATGCTCTCGAGGCGCGCCGCCGTGGCGACGATCGCCTCGGGGAACCCCTCGTCGGAGTCGGCAACCACCAGCGGATCGACCGAGTCGACCGGCTCGTCCGCGCCCTCCGCGGCGACCGCGCCCGAGGTCAGCCCTTCTTCGATCACACTTTCTTCGATCAAGCCTTCTTCGATCAAGCCTTCTTCGTTGGCGAGGCCTGCGAGCGCCTCACCCTCGGCCGTGAGCGTGCCCTCGGCCGGCGCCTCGGCGTCGAGCGTTTCGTTCGCGTCGGGTTCCGCCTCGCGCGCGGCGGCCGCGAGCTCGACATTGGCGGCGAGCTCCGCGTCGAGGCGCGCCGACTCGGCGGCCAGGTCGGCGATCTCGCCCTCTTCGCCCGCGCGCGTGGGACCGTCCCAACCGTCGGCGACGGCGGGGGTCACGTCCTCTGGCTGCGGCTCGGTGACTCCGTCCTTCTTTTTCCGCTTCATGACTCCGTCTCTCCTCGCCCGGCCGACGCGTCCTGCTCCACGCGCAAAGTGTCGTCCTGCGGATGCTCGCTCTCTTGCACGCCCGCGGGCGCGGCCTCGACGAGCGTCGCGTCGGCCGCCGATTCTTCGTCGAACTCCGAGCCGGCATCGGTCTGATCGGCCGCCGACTCGTCATCAGAGCCCCTCGCCGAATCGACTTCGCCTTCTGATCTCGCGGCCGTCATGTCGTCACCTTCGCGCTGAATATTGTCATGGCCTTCTTCGTTGTCGTTGGCGACGCCGTCCGCGTCCTCGGCCGCCTCGTCCCCTTCGCCTTCGGCCGACGTCACGTGAACGCGCCGCGCCGCCTCGAGATCGGTGCCCGCGACGTGGGTCACGAACAGCGTCTCCTGATCGTCGGCCTGCAGCACGCGAATGACCTTGAGGCGCGCGAGCTCGAGGATCGCGAGCAGCGTCACGACGACCTGGTTGCGCAGCTCGGGCTCGGACAGCGACAGGTCGAAGCAGTTCTCGAAGCGGAACGAGCCGCCGTCCGACTGCAGCCGATCGACGAGCTGGTGGATGCGCGTGCCGATCGACACGCGATCGACGATGACGTTGTGGGAAGAAACGGGCCCTTTTTTGGCCTTGTCGAGGATGCGGCCGAAGGCCTCGATGAGCTTCCACACGGACTCGTCCGCGGGGGGCGCCGACGTGTCTTCGCTGAGCTCGACGGGCGCGCCGCGCCCGAAGACGTTGCGGCCCTCGATGGGCCGGCCGCCTAGCTTCTCGGCGGCGTCTTTGTACTTCTGGTACTCGAGCAGGCGCCTGATCAGCTCCTGACGCGGATCGATGCCGTCCTCGTCGTCGCCATCGCCATCTTGCGCGACCTCGAGCGGCTCGGGCGCGGGCACGAGCTCGCGCGACTTGAGGTACGCGAGCGTGGCCGCCATGACCAGATAGTCCGCCGCGATGTCGACCGGCATCGTCTGCATGATCTCGAGGTACTCGAGGTACTTCGTCGTGATGAACGAGATCGGGATGTTGACGATCTCGATCTCGTGCGTCTTGCACAGGTGCAGCAGCAGATCGAGCGGGCCCTCGAACTCGGGCAGCGCGACGCGATAGGTCGTCGGGTTCGCCTCGGCGTTCACGCGGGCACCCAGTCGAGCAACGCGCGCGCCCACGCGATCGTGAGCGCGCTCGCGGGCCTCATGAGGAAGTTGATCGCGCCTGAGAGCAGCAAAACGTAGAACACGACAATACCGTAGCGTCTGAGGGTCTGGGAAACGATCTGGAGGCTGTCGGGGAGGATGCCCTCGAGCACGGCGCCACCGTCGAGCGGCGGCAACGGAATGAGGTTGAAGAACAACAAAGTCAGGTTCAGCGCGAGGACATATTGAATGAGCACGAGCGCGAATTTCTGATTGAGCAGGTGCGCCTTCCCGAGCGCGACGATCACGATCGACACGACGACGGCGAGCACGAGGTTCATCGCGGGACCCATGAGCGCGACGAGCATGTGCCCCGTGCGCGGCGACACGCCCTTGTAGGCGTTGACGTTCGTCCGCACGGGCTTACCCCACGCGATGAGCGGCAAGCCCGGCGTGAACGACGCGATGAGCGGCATGATGATCGTGCCGATGAGATCGTAGTGCGCGAGCGGCGACAGCGTGAGCCGCCCCTGCGCGCGCGGCAGCCCGTCGCCGAGCTTGTCGGCCATGAAGGCGTGGCCGAACTCGTGGACCGAAACCGAGATGACGAACGCGACTAGATAGTACAGCGCGTTGCGCAGCTGCTCGGCCGAGACGTCCATGGCCGCAACCCTAACATCACGCCCTGGGGAAAAACCGGT
>DATAZS010000209.1:0-5095 GCA_036271915.1 Polyangia bacterium | reverse complement strand
CGTCACGTGACCCGCACGAACTTGCCCGACGGGCGCGCTGCCCCTAACGTTCGAGCGGTGAAGCGATTCGCCGTCGGTCGGGCCCTCCTCGTCGTCGGGATTTCGCTCGCCCTCGCGGCGCCGACGGCGCACGCCGCGGTCAAGAAGAAGCACGCGGTCGCGCACAAGCGCGGCAAGAAGGGGCACGTGTTCCTCGAGCGGCATGTCGTCGCGACGAAGGGCGGCTTGCCCAACGTCCAGGCGCTCGGCGCGCTTGTCATCGACGAGACGGGCCACGAGGTCTACGCGCGCAACCCCGACAAGGAGCGCCCCATCGCGTCGATCTCGAAGCTCGCGGCGACGCTCACGATCGCCGACAAGGGCGTCGAGCTCGACGGGCTGTCCACGATCGAGAAGACGGACGTCGACGTCGCGAGGGGCGGCGCGCGCTCGCGCCTGCTCGACGGCATGACGCTGTCGAACCGCGATCTGCTGCACGCGGCGCTCATGGGCTCCGACAACCGCGCGATCCCCGCGCTCGGGCGCGCCGTGAAGCTGTCGCCCTCGCAGCTCACGGCGGCCATGAACGCGAAGGTGAAGTCGCTCGGCCTCAAGAACACGCGCTTCTTCGAGCCGACGGGCCTGTCGGCCAACAACGTGTCGACGCCGCGCGAGACGATCAAAATGCTGCGCGCCGTGATGGAGCACCCGCTGCTGGGCCCCATCACCCAACGCGTCGAGTACGACGCGCACCCCGTGGGCAAGGGCCCCATCCGCTACATCAACACCGACCACGCGGCCTCGCGCGGGACGATCCAGGTGCTCGCGGGCAAGACGGGCTACAACGATGTCGCGCGCTACTGCCTCGTCGTCGCGACGAAGGTCGACGGGCGCCTGTACTTCATGTCGTTCCTGTCGAACGAGGGCAAGCTCACGCGCTTCGGCGACGTCGCGCGCGTCGCCGACTGGATCCTCGCGCACAAGCCTAAAACGCCGAAGGCGCCGCCCGTCGTCGCCGCCAAGCCCGTCGAGAAGCCGGCCGCGCCGGCGGCGCCCGCCGAGCCCGTCGACAACGTGCCGGCCGCGCCCACGGCGGAGACGGCGCCCAGCGTGAACCCGGGCTCCGTCGCGTTGCCTGTCGGCGTCGCGGCGCCCGAGGCCGCGCCGTCGGCCGGCGGCGCCACGACCGCGTCGCCGTGACATGATGGACGCATGCTGACGCTCGGCGACGCGCGGCTCACGATGTTGAACGGCGGCAACTTCCGCCTCGACGGGGGCGCCATGCACGGCGTCGTGCCGAAGACGCTGTGGTCGAAGCTGGTCTCGTGCGACGCGCACAACCGCTGCGAGTACACGACGCGCTGCCTGCTCATCGAGACGGGCGGACGCCGCGTGCTCGTCGAGACGGGCAACGGCGACAAGTTCGCGCCCAAGCTGAAGGACATCTACGGCATCGAGCACGATCGCTCGATCGGCGACGCGCTCCGCGAGGTCGGCGTAGAGCCCGAGTCGATCGACGCCGTCGTCATGACCCACCTTCACTTCGATCACAGCGGCGGCACGACGCGCCGGACGGCGACGGGCGCGCTCGTACCCGTGTTCCCGCGCGCCAAGCACGTCGTGCAGCGGCTCGAGTGGGAGGACGCGACGCACCCGCACGAGCGCAACCGCGCGAGCTACCTCGGCGAGAACATCGGCCCGCTCGGCGAGGCGGGCCTGCTGCAGATCGTCGACGGCGAGACCGAGATCGCGCCCAGCGTGCGCGTCATGCCGACGCCCGGCCACACGCGCGGCCACCAGTCGGTGCTCATCGGCGACGTCGATCCCGCCGCGCCGAAGGCGCTGTTCCTCGGCGACGTCGTGCCGACGGCCGTGCACACGCGCCTGCCGTGGGTCATGGCCTACGACCTCGATCCCGCGCGCACCGTCGAGACGAAGCGCGCCCTCTTCCGCCGCGCCGTCGAGGAAAACTGGCTGCTGCTGTGGGGCCACGACCGCGACCACATGGGCGGCCGCCTCGGCGTCGACAAGGACGGCAACTTCGTCGTGCGCGAGCTCGTGACCGTCTGACGCCGAGCGCTCGCCGCAGCTCAATCGTCGACGGTGGGCGCGCGGTGCAGGAGCAGCGCCTTCGCGCGCGTGAGCGCGTCGGGGAACGCCTCGATGTGGAAGTGGTTGTAGTGGTCGGCGTTGTCGTCGGCCGTGATGATCTCGCGGAAGGCGCTGCCGGCGTGCAGCGCGCACGCGAGCGTGCGCAGCACGCGCGCCTCGGGCCGCTCGGGCGCGCCCACGCACGCGACCTGATCGTTCGACGGCCACTCGCCCACGCCTTGCTCGAAGTCGTGCTCGACGTCGTAGACGCGCCCGTCGGCCGTGCCGAATTGGTGAACGTCGATCGCGAGGCCGTGCGCGTGCTCGGACAGCTTCGTCGACCGGCGGCGCGTGCGGTACTCGTAGATGCCCGAGAAGAAGAGATCGCGCACGCCCACCATCTCGAAGGTCGGCGCGGCGTCGAGCAGCGCGCGCGCGAGCTCACAGTCCATGATGGGCAGCGAGCCACCCACGCGGCGATCGCGCAGGATGAGGCGCAGCGGCCCGAGCGCGCCCGTCGGGATGCGAATGGGCGTGCGGATGCCCTTCGTGGGCGCCTCGACGACCTCGACGCCGCGCTCGCGCAGGCTCGCGAGGCACGTCTGGCTGGGCGCGCTCCCCTCGTCGCCCGCGGACGCGCCCGCGTCGGCATTGGGCGCGACGCCGCCGTTGGCGATCGCCGTACCAGGACCGCCGATGACGAACAGCAGCCCCGCGAGGGCGGGGGCGCCGAACGCAAGCGCGAGCCAGCGCTGCAGATGTCGCCGCATCGATTCCCTGTATCTTAAGGTCGCCATGCCCGAGATCCAGATCCTGACGCCCGCCGGCTTCACGTTCGAGCGCACGGTGCGCAGCCACGGCTGGTATGACCTGCCGCCGTTCACGCGCGACGAGGCCGCGGGCACGCTCACCTTCGCGTACCACGGCGCGGACGGCGTGATCGCGGTGACGGTGCGCGCGGGCGAAGGTCACGGCGGTCATCTCATGGCGACGACGTCGGCGCGCGGCGCGCGCGGCAAGGCCGAGACGACGGCCGTCGTGCGCTCCGTGTTTCGCCTCGACGAGGATCTGGCGCCGCTGCGCGTGGCGCTCATGGGCGCGCCCGCGCTCGTCGCGTGCGTCGACGCGGGCGGCGGACGGCTGCTGCGCGCGCCGACGGTCTTCGAGGACGTCGTCAAGATGCTGTGCACGACGAACTGCTCGTGGGGACTCACGCGGGTCATGGTCACGCGGCTCGTCGAGAAGGCGGGCGCGCCGGGCCCCGGCGGCGTGCGCGCGTTCCCGACGGCGGCCGCGCTCGCGAAGCGGCCCGTGTCGTTCTTCCGCGACGTCATCCACACGGGCTACCGCGCGCCGTTCTTCAAGGAGCTCGCGACGCGCGTCGCGCGCGGCACGCTCGACCTCGAGCCGCTGCGCGAGCCCAGCTTCCCGTCGGCCGACGCCTACGAACGCCTGCGCTCGATCGCGGGCATCGGCCCCTACGCCGCCGACAACCTCATGCGCCTGCTCGGTCACCACGACGCCCTCGGCCTCGACTCGTGGTGCCGCGCGCGCTATCGGAAGCTCTACCCCAAGACGCGCGCCGCCGGCCTCGACGCCGCGATCGCGCGCCGCTACAAGGCGCACGCGCCTTACAGCGGCCTCGCGATGTGGCTCGACCTCACGCGCACGTGGCACGAGGGAGCGGCGAAGCCGCTGTAGCGCAGCTCAGTCGCGCACGAGCTCGCGCGGCACGAGCGGGCTCGGCGTGCCCGTCGAGACGATCCACAGCTGGTGCGCGGCGCGCGTGACGCCGATGTGGAACAGGTGGCGTGACTCGTCGTCGCGGCCGTAGCTCGACGTGTTGGCGTCCAGCATGACGACGTAGTCGAACTCGAGGCCTTTGACCTGGCGCACGTCGGTGACCTCGACGCCCGGGCGGAACGAGAACTCTTGCGCGCGCACGCGGCGCAGCGCGGGCACCTCGGCGCGGCGCAGGCCCTCGTAGTAGCGGTCGGCCTGCTCGGGGTGGCGCGCGAGCAGCGCGATCGTCGCGCGCGGCTCGCGCGCGTGCAGATCGCGCAGCGCCTCGGCCAGGAACGCGACGGCGGCGCCCGCGGCCGGGAAGCGGAACGCCTCGACGGGCGCGCCCGAGCGCGGCGCCTCGGGCGGCAGCGCGTCGGCGAGCGGCCCCATGGCCTCGCGCGCGAGGGCGAGGATCTCACGCGTCGAGCGGTACGCGATGCGCAGCGGCTCGACGGCGACGTGAGCGAGGTCGAGGTGCGCGAGCACGCCGCGCCAGTCGCCGAAGCCGTTGTCGAGGAACAGCTTCTGCGAGATGTCGCCCGCGAGCGTGATCGACGGCCCGGCCCGCTTGGCCGCCTTGCCCACGGGCGCCGCCGTGCGCCCGATGAGCGCCGCGAGCTTCATGGGCGACAGATCCTGCGCCTCGTCGACGAAGACGTGCGCGAGCGGCTGCTTGACGCCCGTGAGCAGCTCGTGCGCGCGCAGCAGGATCGCGACGTCGTCGAGATCGAGCAGCGGACGATCGTCGTCGGTCGCGAGGCCGTCGATGCCCGTCTCGCCGCGCTCGTTGACGTCGTTCTCGATGCCGAGCGCGCCCTCGACGCGGCGCACGTGCTCGGGCAGATCGGCGTCCACCGTGCGCTCGCCCGGCTTCTGCAGCCCCATCTCTGCCCAGTCGCCCGCCGTCGCCGCGCCCTCGGGCGCGGACTTTTCGGCGCGCGACTTCTTCTTCACCTTCGGCTCGGGCGGACGATCGCGCGGGTCTCTCGCCACGATGGCGGCGACGCGATCGACCATGATCCGGTGCGCGTCCGTGATGTCGCGCTCGGAGACCGGCATCTCGGCGTCGTCGCGCAACAGCGCGAGCAGGCGCGACTTGTCGGTGAGCAAGTCCGCCCACACCTCGACGACGGCGCGCGAGCCGCGCTTGCCGTGATGCGCGGCCACGAGGCGCGCGAGCTCGTGGACGAGCGCGGGGTGGCTCTTGACGCGCGTCACGGCGGGCGTCGCCTCGTCGACG
>DATAZS010000208.1:0-2451 GCA_036271915.1 Polyangia bacterium | reverse complement strand
TCGATCATCAAGACGGGCGACGCGTCGACGCTCGACATCACGCAGGGCATCCGCGACAAGCTCGACGCCATCAAGTCGCAGCTGCCGCCGGCCCTCAAGGTGACGCCGCTCGCCGATCAATCGGTGTTCGTGCGCGCCTCGATCGACGGCGTCGTGCGCGAGGCCATCGTCGCCGCGTGCCTCACGGCCGTCATGATCCTGATCTTCCTCGGCAGCTGGCGCAGCACCGTCATCATCGCCGTGTCGATCCCCCTGTCGATCCTGTCGTCCCTCATCGCGCTCAGCGCGCTCGGCGAGACGATCAACATCATGACGCTCGGAGGTCTCGCGCTGGCCGTCGGCATCTTGGTCGACGACGCCACCGTCGAGATCGAGAACATCAACCGCAACGTCGATCAGGGCAAAGAGGTCGAGCACGCCATCCTCGACGGCGCCCAGCAGATCGCCGTGCCCGCGCTCGTGTCGACGATCGCGATCTGCATCGTCTTCGTGCCGATGTTCTTTCTGGGTGGCGTCGCGAAGTTCCTGTTCGTGCCGCTCGCCGAGGCCGTGTGCTTCGCCATGATCGCGTCGTACATCCTGTCGCGCACCGTCGTGCCGACGATGGCCAAGTACCTGCTGCGCGGGCATGAGCACGAGGCTGACGCGAGAGAGAAGGCCAAGACGAGCCGCAACATCTTCATCCGTTTCCAGGCCGCGTTCGAGCGCGGCTTCGAGGCGTTCCGCGGCGGCTACCACCGCGTGCTCGAGCTGTGCGTCGCGCACTCCAAAGTGTTCCTGTTCGGCTTCACAGGGCTCGCCGTTCTTTCGGCGGCGTTGCTCTACCCGTTCCTCGGCCAGGACTTCTTCCCGTCGGTCGACACGGGCCAGTTCAAGATCCACCTGCGCGCGCACACGGGCACGCGCATCGAGGACACGGCCAGCCTCTGCGATCGGGTCGACCGCACGATCCGCGAGATCATCCCCAAGGACGAGCTCGTCACGATCATCGACAACGTCGGGCTGCCCTACAGCGGCATCAACACGACCTACTCGAACTCCGCGCCCATCGGTCCGGGCGATGCCGACATCCAGGTGTCGCTCGCCGAGAAGCACCGCCCCACGGACGCGTACGTGCAAAAGCTCCGCACGGCGCTGCACCGGCGCTTCCCCGGCGTGACGTTCTACGAGCTGCCCGTCGACATGGTGACGCAGATCCTGAACTTCGGTCTGCCCGCGCCGCTCGACATCCAGATCGTGGGCAACAATCTCGACGGCAACCGCGCCTTCGCCGAGAAGCTGCTCGACAAGGTGAAGACGGTCGCGGGCACGGCCGACCTGCGCATCCAGCAGCCGTTCGACGACCCCGCGCTGCACGTCGACGTCGATCGCACGAAGGCGCTGCAGATGGGACTGTCGCAGCGCGACGTCGCGACGAGCCTGCTCACGGCGACGAGCGGCAGCTTCCAGACGTCGCCCAGCTTCTGGCTCAACCCACAGAACAACGTGAGCTACAACATCGCCGTGCAGGCCCCGCAGTACGCGCTCGATAGCCTCCAGGACCTCGAGAACATCCCGCTGTCGATCCCCGCGGGGGTCTCGGGGCCGAACGGCGCGCCGAACCCGACGGCCGGACGCCCCGTCCAGATCCTCGGCAACCTGGCGTCGATCAGCCGCGGCGCCGTTCCCGGCACGATCTCGCACTACAACATCGCGCCCGTCATCGACATCTACGGCAACGTCGTCGGCACCGATCTCGCGTCGGTCGACGCCAAGATCGAGAAGATCATCGACGCCGCCAAGAAGGACCTGCCGCACGGCTCGCGCGTCGTCGTCCGCGGCCAGGTGCAGACGATGCGCAGCTCGTTCGTCGGCCTGCTCGCGGGGCTCCTGTTCTCGATCGTCCTCGTGTATCTGCTCATCGTCGTGAACTTCCAGTCCTGGCTCGACCCGTTCATCATCATCGCGGCGCTGCCCGTCGCGCTCGCGGGCGTCGTGTGGTTCCTGTTCGTGACCCACACGCGCATCAGCGTCCCCGCGCTCACGGGGACAATCATGTGCATGGGCGTGGCCACCTCGAACTCGATCCTCGTCGTGAGCTTCGCGCGCGAGCAGCTGGAAGAATTGAAGGGCGACGCGCGCGCGGCGGCGCTCGCGGCCGGGTTCGTGCGCTTCCGCCCCGTGCTCATGACGGCGCTCGCCATGATCATCGGCATGGTGCCCATGGCGCTGGGCCTCGGCGACGGCGGCGAGCAGAACGCGCCCCTCGGCCGCGCCGTCATCGGCGGCCTCCTGTTCGCGACGGTCTCGACCTTGTTCTTCGTCCCGACCTTCTTCAACGTGTTGCACGGGTGGCTCGAGCGACGGCGCCGCGCGAGCGAGGCCCGATCTCCGCAAGGCGCCGCAGTCCCCGCAGGAGAGTCATGAGTCACGATGCCGCTCCCCCGAAGCCCGGCGAAGGCGGGCCGCCCT
>DATAZS010000207.1:0-4714 GCA_036271915.1 Polyangia bacterium | reverse complement strand
AGCGAGAACGCCGCGAAGGTCTCGTCGTTCGCCTCCTTGGGCGCGGCGATGCCGAGGACGCGCGCCTGCCCGAAGGAGCCATAGGACGACTTCAGCTGATAGCCGCGCGTCGGGACGGCGAGGTCGAAGAGCGCGCTGCCCACGATGGCGGAGTCGCCCTGGCGCGGATCGTAGGGGCCCTCGAGCACGCGGATGCTGTCGACGACCTCTGGGATGATGAAGTTGACGTCGGCGTAGCCCTGGCCGTGGATGTGCAGCGGGATGTTGATCGGGATCTCGCCGATCTTCATCTCGATCCCCGAGCCGTTGTCGAGGTCGAAGCCGCGCAGGTAGACGTCGTTGCCGAGTCCCTCGCCGTCCTCGTGGTCCACGAAAAATCCCGGGGCCGCGGAGAGCATTTCGCTCGTGTGCTGGCGGGGTGAAGCGGTCAGCGTCTCGCGATCGACGCGGATGTCGCCCAGACCACGCGGCGACGACCATCCGATGCCGTGAACGGTGACGTCCAATACTTCCGCCGCCGCCGGAGGTGGTTCGGACGCAGCGTTCGACGCAGCGTTCGCCGGCTTCACGGACAGCGTCGCGATCGGAACGGGCGCCGCGATCACGGGCGCCTGAACCGCGGGCGGATGAAAGACGACGACGTACTCGATGCGCGACCGGAAGGGCCGCCCCTCGCGCGACGACGGCGAGAAGTGGGCCGCCTTGACGGCTTCGATGGCGGCGCGCGCGAAGGCGTCCGGCGCCTCGCGCGGCATGCGCAAGACCTCGACCGCCGACTCGACGGCGCCCGCCGCGTCGACGACGACGTGCAGGGTGACTTGTGTCTCGATCGGCGGCGCCCCCGGGGGGAACGGCGCGACGATGGGCGCGGCCGGCTCGGCTTCCACGAGCTGCGCGACAGCCGTCCGCGCGAACAGCATCAACACGAGAAGCGCGGACCATCGGCCCGCGCTTCGTGAAATCAAGGTCTCCAAAGGGCGCAGACTCCCTCTACATCAAGCTCCACTGACCGTTGTTCAGCGCCGACACGTCGCTGTCGTCGGGATTGTTCGACGTGAACGGGTAGATGAGCCCGTCGGGAGTCGGCGTAAAGAACATGATCGTTTGACTCGTGCCTGGGGCGATCGGAGCGATTGCCGCCGGCTGAACGGCCGCTGCTCCCGCGTCGCTCGCTCCCCCATCGCTCGCTCCGCCGTCTACCGTCGAGCCAGGAGCCGACGCGCCGGGGAAGCAACTCACGGGTGGGCACTTGGCGGGCAGATTCGGGTACGACGTCAGCACGTTCACGCAGCCGACCGCGAAGCCGTGCGGCTTCGTGCCGCTGTTCTTCAGCGTGAGCGTGACCATGGAATCGTTCTGCGCCGTGATGAGGTTCTTCACGAACCCGGTGTCCGTGACCTCGACGTCCACCGTATACGCGCCGCCCGTCAGGCCGTCGCTGTCGGGGAAGCACATGCCCGTCTTGGTCGGGTCATTGTCGTCATCGTCATCGTCGCTGTCTTTGGAGCAGCTCGCGTTGAAGAGCGCGAGACCGGCGAGGGCGAGGAGCACCGCTTTGACGCGCGCCATCCGGGGGAGGTGAAGGTCATTTCCGCGCTTCATGGTGCGGCAGTCTAGATTCGGGCTTCGTTGCGCGGTATCCGACAAATATCGGATGTCCTCGCGACCCGATCTCCTGCATGCTCAGACGCAGTTGAGCTCTGCCCGATGATCGCGCCGGCGCTTCCTCAGACTGCTCACGGTCCGCGAGGAAGGTCTGTCCGCGACGCGCGACTTCTGACGTGCGTCGCGGTCGGGGCCTTCGCCGGGCTCGCGTACGTCGCGTTCGACGTGCTGGCCGAGTCACGCATCGGAGACGGCACGCTCACGGGGCTCCTCGCGAACGTCCACGCGATCGTCGACCGAGTGAGCCCGATCGTCGTCGGTGCGATGCTCGGGTTGGCGGCGTATACGCTCGTCCTCAGGAGAGATCTCGCCGCGGCGGAGGCGGCGGCGTCGCGCTCCGAGGCCCTTCGGGGACGACTGCTCAAGGTCGAGCGCGATCAGGCCATCTGGGTGCTCGCCGCGACCGTCCTCCACGAGCTCAACAACCCGCTGCACGCGCTCGGCTTGCTCCTCGATGAGTGCGCGCGCGAGCCGTCGGAGCGGCAGCGTGGGGAGCTCATCGAGCGCGTGCGCGTGCACGCCGACCGCGCGCGGCAGCACCTGGCCGTCCTGCGGTCGCTGCGAGGGCGCACGGAGCCGAACCTGCAGCAGATCGATCTCGCCGACATCGTGCGCTCGCTCGCCGCGGACCTGGGCGGGATCGCGCGGGAGGACGGGATCGAGGTGCGCGCCGAGTGCGACGCGGCGATCATGGCGCGGGCCGACGGGACCTACGTGCGGACGATCCTCGAGAACCTCGTCGACAACAGCCTGTGCGCCTTGCGCGGGGCAGGGGGCGGAAGAATCTCGGTCCGCCTGCGGTCGGAGCAGGACCGGGCCGTCGTCTCGATCACCGACGACGGACCTCCGATCGACGACGAGGCGCGCGACCACCTCTTCGAGCCGCTCCGCTCGACCAAGGCGCAAGGTCTCGGCCTGGGCCTGCCCATCGCGCGGGCCCTCGCGCGCGCCATGAGCGGCGACCTCACGCTCGAAGCGGCGCAGGGGAAGATGTTTCGCCTCGAGCTCCCGCTGCATGGCGATCGCCTCCGCGCCGCGGACGACGCGCCCCCTTCGACGGCCGGCGGCGCATGAACCGCACGATCTTGCTCGTCGAGGACGAAGCGGACACGCGCGACATCTTGTCTCGCGCGCTCGAGCGGGCGCACTTCACCTGCCTCACCGCCGACGGCGTGCAGAGCGCGCTGGACGCGGCGACGGCCGCGGCGTTCATCGACGTCGTCGTCACGGACGTCGTGATGGCTGGCGATGATCGCGCGGGGCTGCGCCTCCTGCACGCGCTCGGCGAGGCGGGTGTGCACGCGCCCGTGATCGTCATAACGGCGTTCGCCGATGTCGAGAAGGTGAAGATCGCGCTGAACGAGGGCGCGGCCTACTTCCTCGAGAAGCCGTTTCGCGCGCCCGATCTGATCGACGCCATCGAGCGCGCGTGTCAGCGCCGCGACCTCACGACCCACTCCGTCGACGAGGTCCTGTCGCGCGCCCGCCTGACCGACAAAGAGCACGCCGTCGCCCTGCGCCTCCTGCAGGGACTGTCGTCCGGCGAGATCGCGGCGCTCGAGCACAACAGCGAGAAGACGATCCGGCAGCACCAGACGCAGATCTACGCGAAGTGCGGCGTCAGCAGCCGCGCGGAGCTCTTCAAAAAAGTCTATGTGCGCTGACGAGGCGGCTGCTCTGCTACTTTGCGGCACCACGAATGGCATCGAAGTGACCCCATGAACGCAGTCGACTCCGCCAAGCAGCTCCTCTTGCAAACCGGAGCGTCGTGGATCCTCTGGCTGCTGGCCGGGCTTTCGGCGGCCAGCCTGCTCTTGGCCGTCGAGCGTTGGCTGTTCCTGCGCGCGCGCGACGCCGACCTGGAAACGTTCGCCCGCGCGCTCGCCGAACCGCTGGGCGCGCGAGACTGGCCCGCCGCGATCGCCAAGCTCGAAGGCCTGCCCACGACCGCGACCGCCATCGCGGCCGCTGGCTTGAAGCTCGCGGACCTCGGGCCGGCGGCCGTGGACAAGGCCATGCAGAGCGCGGTCGCGATCGAGCGCCGCAAGCTCGAGCGCGGCTTGGCCTTCCTGGGCACGCTGGGCAACAACGCACCCTTCATCGGTCTGTTCGGGACCGTCGTGGGCGTCATCCACGCCTTCGAGGAGCTTGGGCACGCCGCGCCGGCGCACGGAGCGAGCGCCGCTGGACAAGTGGCCTCGCAGGCGGTCATGGCGAGCATCGCCGAGGCGCTCGTGGCGACGGCCGTCGGTCTGCTGGTCGCGCTCCCGGCCGTCGCGGCCTACAACTATTTTCAGCGCCGCGTGAACGGGATCCTCGCGGGGAGCGAGGCGCTCTCGAACTTGGTGCTCGCTTACCTCAGCGCCGAGCCGTCGCGGCCGGACGTGCATCGTGCCGTCTAGTCAGCAGGACACGGGGATCATCGCCGGCATCAACGTTACGCCGCTCGTCGACGTCATGCTCGTGCTCCTCGTGATCTTCATCGTCACGGCGAAGATCATCGTGACCCCCGCCGTGCCGCTGGACCTGCCGAAGGCGGCGAAGACCGAGGAGGTGCAGGTGGTCTTCTCGGTGATCGTCCCCGAGCGGGGGGCCGTGACGGTCGACGGCCAGCCGGTCCCCGACGACGTCAGCTTGGCCGCTCAGGCGCGGAGCGCGGTCGGCCGCGACGCCGATCTGCGGGCCGTGATTCAGGCGGACGGGGGCGTGCCGCATCGGCGCGTCGTCGCCATCCTCGACGCGCTCCGCGGCGCCGGCGTCGCTCACATCGCGTTCGGCGTGCTGCCCGAAGAGGCCGCTGCCGCGGCGCGCTGACCCGAGCCATGCCCACGAACGCATCACCCGTCGGCGATCGTCAACGCATCGTCGCCGAGGTGTTCGCGCTCCGTCACTCGGGCGCGCGACGGCGTTGGGCGATCGCCACGCTCGTCGTCGCGGGGGCGTTCTCGACCGTGTTCGTCGGCTTGTGTCGTCTGGCAGAGCCGTCGGGCGCCGACTGGGCCAGCGCCGTGGCGGCGCGTGTTCGCGCCGAGCTCGATCGTGCTCCCGA
>DATAZS010000206.1:0-3897 GCA_036271915.1 Polyangia bacterium | reverse complement strand
AGCTCGACGGCGAGGGCGATGCCTTCGCCGCCGCCGATGCAGAGCGAGGCGACGCCGCGTTTTTTGCCGGCGTCGCGCAGCGCCGCGAGCAGCGTCACGAGCACGCGCGCGCCCGACGCGCCGATGGGGTGGCCGAGCGCGACGGCGCCACCCCACACGTTGACGCGCGCCGGATCGAGCCCGAGCAGCTGGTTGTTGGCGATCGATACGACGGCGAACGCCTCGTTGATCTCCCAAAGATCGACGTCGCTCGTCTTCCAACCCACGCGCGTGAGCAGCTTGCCGATCGCGCCCGCGGGCGCCGTCGTGAACCACTCGGGCGCCTGCGCGTGCCCCGCCGATCCGATGATGCGTGCGAGCGGCTTCCAGCCGTGCTTCGCCACGACGTCCGCGCCCGCGAGCACGAGCGCCGCCGCGCCGTCGTTGATCGAGGACGCGTTGCCGGCCGTGATCGTCCCGTCCCTTTGAAACGCGGGCCGCAGCGACGCGAGCTTCTCGACGTCGCCGCGCCCCGGCTCCTCGTCGTCGTCCACGATCGTGGGCGGCCCCTTGCGCTGCGCGACCTCGACGGCCGCGATCTCGCCGCGGAACTTCCCCGCCTTCTGCGCCGTGAGCGCGCGGCGGTACGACTCGGCGGCGAAGGCATCCTGATCCTGGCGCGTGACGCCCTTCTCCTTCGCGCACAGCTCGGCGCAGTCGCCCATGTGAACGTTCTTGTACGGATCCCAAAGGCCGTCCTGAATCAACGAATCGATGACCTGGGCGTGACCGAGCCGCAGCCCCTCGCGCGCCTTCGGCAGCACGTACGGCGCGTTGGTCATCGACTCCATGCCGCCCGCGACGACGACGTCGTGCTCGCCCGTCGCGATGGCGTTTCCCCCGAGCACAACCGCCTTCAGCCCCGACCCACACATCTTATTGACGGTGACGGCGCCCACCGAATCCGGCACGCCCGCGGCGATCGCCGCTTGCCGCGCGGGCGCTTGGCCCTGCCCCGCCTGCAGCACGCAGCCCATGTAGACCTCGCCGACGACGTCGCCCTTCACGCCCCCGCGCTCGAGCGCCGCGCGAATCGCGACCGCGCCCAGCTTGGGCGCCGACAGGCTCGCGAGGCTTCCTTGGAACGACCCGATCGGCGTCCGCGCGCCGCTCACGATGACGACGTCTCTCATGGCGTCAATCATAACGGCTGGATTCGATTCCGCATTGAGGCCAGGCGGCTGAAATGTGGACACGTATCCTACATGTACTACCATCGCCTTCATGGCCCTCCTGCTCCCTGGCGAATGCTCTCGTCCCCGCATGCTCGAAGCCGTCCTCGCGGCGGCCATCGTCCTCGGTCTCTGCGCCTTCGGTTGCGCGACGCCCACGCGCACGCGCCGCTTCCCGGCGTCGGTGTTCCAGTCGTCGCGCATCGAGAGCAAAGGCGCCCGCCACGCGCACCACGCGCGCGGCGACGAGAGCGCGTTGCTCGTCGAACGGTCACTGCACGCCGAGGGGCTTCGCTTCGGCACGGACGGCAGCGTGCGCGCGCTGTGGGGCTACATGCGAACGGCGCACGAGGTCGTTTCTCCGACGGAGGCGCGCGCGGGCGACGTCGTCTTCTTCGACACGCACGGAACCGAAGAGACGCTCGACTGCGCCGATCACGCGGGAGTCGTCGAGAGCGTCGACGGCGAAGGCCGCCTCACGTTCGTCGAGGCGCGCGGCGGCGAGGTTCGACACAGCTTCGTCGACCCGCGCCGCCCCACCGACCGTCGCGACGGCAGCGGGCAGATCCTGAACTCGTTCCTGCGCGCGAAGCTCGTGAGCGATCCGCCCGAGGCGCGTTACTTCGCTGGCGAGATGCTCTGCGGAGTGGCCCGCGTCGTTCGCCGATGAGTCGCGGCCACGAGTGTCCGGCCAACGCGATTGCGCGCAAAAGCCAACTCTGTTGGCATGCCGCGGCCGTGTGTCCAGCAATATCCTATATTTAGTCGCGCAACAGCTGGTCCCCGACTTGCTCTAGTCGAGTGGCCGACGATCGGAGCACACGCTCACACCTTCGATTGCGGTCCACGACGTGACTCCCTATAATCGCCCAACTTTTGCCCCCCGGTCGCAAGTCGGCTGAGGCTGACGGCTGACGCCACCCGTAGGAGGATCTCATGACGGCTCTCTCGAAGCTCCGGTCGCCGCACTGGCTCAATTGGCGCGCGGCCCGTTGGGTCGCCCTCGCAGCCGCCATCCCCGCGCTGTGGGCGTGCAACAACCGCTCGCTCGAGGCGCCGATCCCGAGCCCGCAGCAGACCAACAACGATCTGTTTCAGCAGCAGATCAACCGCAAGATCGACATCCTCTTCATGGTCGACAACTCGTCGTCGATGATGCCGCTGCAGAACAAGCTCATCCAGCAGTTCCCCTCGTTCACGAACGTGCTCAAGGGACCGGCCGGCGGCGCTGGCCTGCCTGACCTGCACCTCGCCGTGATCTCGTCGTCTATGGGCGCGGGTCAGGAGCAAGGCATCGCGCAGTGCCCGGTCGGCGGTGACCACGGTCAGTTCCAGAGCGCGCCGCTGTACGCGCCCGCCTGTGCGAAGGCCTCACTGATGGCCGGCCAGACCTTCATCTCGAACATTGGCGGCATGGCCAACTATACGGGAGACATTTCGGACGTCTTCAGCTGCATCGCGCTGCTCGGCGAGGGCGGCTGCGGGTTCGAGCACCAGTTCGCGTCGACGCTGCGCGCGCTCGGCGCCGACGGCGCGGCCGCTCCCCCGAGCAACAACGGCTTCCTCCGGGCCGACGCCTACCTCGCCGTGATTCTCATCACGAACGAAGATGACTGCTCGGCGCCGCCGACCACGATGCTCTTCAACCAGAACTCGCAGCTCGTGTCCGATCCGCTCGGTCCGCTGCAGTCGTATCGGTGCAACGAGTTCGGTCACCTCTGCAAAGGCGCCAAGCCGCCCCGCCTGTCTATGGCAGGTCAGATGGCCAACCTGACGGGCACCTGTGTGTCCGCCGAGGATGGGATCGAGCTGCGCGTCGCCGACGTCGTAACGAGCCTCAAAAAGGTGAAGACGAACCCGGCGAACATCCTCGTCGCGGCCATCGCGGGGCCGCCCGCTCCGTACATCGTGGGGACGACGCCTCCGACGCTGGATGATCCGGCCGGTGCGTGGCCCGTCATCGAGCACTCTTGCACCCAGGCGGACGGCACGTACGGCGACCCGGCCGTTCGCATCAATCAGTTTGTCAGCGCCTTCCAGGGCAACGGCATCTTCGAGACGATCTGCAACGACAACTTCTCCCAGGCGCTGCAGGGCATCGCCGACCTCATCGGCAAGAAGATCGGCGCGCCCTGCGTGAACGGCAACATCCTCGACACGAAGGACGCGCCGTGGACCGCGGCCGACACGTCGCCGCCCGACTGCACGGTCATCGATCACGCGGAGAACGATCAGAGCAGCATGGTCGTCGATACGCCCGTCCCGCAGTGCGCCAACAACAGCACGACGGGCGCGACGACGCGGTGCTGGGCGCTCTCGACGGACGCCATGAACTGCCCCGGCGCGCACACCGTCGTCTTCGGCGGCGCTGCCGTCGCGACGACGACGTCGCTCAACAGCTCGGTATCGTGCGCGGTCCGCGCCTGCCCGCCTGCGGGCTCCGTGCCGAATCCGCCAGCCGGCTGCCAGTGACATCATCGGCTGGCTAGGCCGCTCGCGCGCGGCCTCCCGCGAGCCGATTCACCGCTTCGACAAAGCCCCGCTCTCGCTTCCGGGCGACGAGCGGGGCGTTTTGTGTCTGCACGGCATCACGGGTACGCCCTTCGAGGTGCGGCCGCTCGCGGAGGCGTTCGGGCGCGCCGGCTTCTCCGTCGAGGCGCCCACGCTCGCGGGGCACGGCGCGACG
>DATAZS010000205.1:0-5895 GCA_036271915.1 Polyangia bacterium | reverse complement strand
AGTAATGAAACGGATCGCGCAGCAGCAACCCCGGCTGCGCCGCCACGGGCGACGGCATGATGTCGAGGTCGGGACGTAAACGCGGCAGCAGAGTCGCCATGACGACGCCACGTGATCATAGCGCGCGGGCCTTCACGGTTCTTCACAGTTCTTCCGCGCGCAGCGCGGCGGACCCTTGGTACATTGCCGCCCGTTGCGCGCCTCCCGTCTTCTGCCATTGCTCGTCGGTGTCGTCGCGATGTTGGCGTCGGCGGGCCGCGCGCGCGCGCAGTTGGACCAGCCGCTGCCACCGCCGCCGCAGAAGCCCGCGACGGCGCCAAAGCTGACAAAGGCGCCCGCCGTCACGAAGAACGTCGAGCCAATGTATCCGCCCGAGGCGTTCGCGGCGGGCCTCGCGGGCGACGTCACGCTCGCGATCGACATCGACGTCACGGGGCACGTCGCGGCCGCGACCGTCACGAAGGGCGCGGGCCACGGGTTCGACGAGGCGGCCGTCGCGGCGGGCAAGCAGATGGAGTTCTCGCCCGCCGAGGTCGACGGCAAGCCGTCGCCGATCCGCATCGAGCTCACGCTGCACTTCAAGCCGGTCGTCGTCGCGCCGCCGGTCGAGACACCGCCGCCCGAACCGCCGCCCGAGCCGCCGCCACCGCCGCCACCCCCTCCGCCGCCCGCGCCCGTCGTCGTGCGCGGTCTGGCGCGCGAGAAGGGTACGCGCGAGCCCATCGCGGGCGCCGACGTGTCCGTCATCGTGCGCGGCGAGAACGCCACGACAGAGGCCGCCGAGATCGTGGGCGCGACCGACGCCGACGGTCACTTCGAGGTGCGCGCGAACGCGCCGCGCGGCCTGCGCGTCATCGTGAGCGAGACGGCGCACGAGCCGTGCATCCGCGACTTCACGGCCGCCGAGAGCTCGGCGGCGACGCCCGCGTCGTGGACGTGCTCGACGCTGCGCCGCGCGGACACGATCTACGAGACGCGCGTGAAGGCCGACGCCACGCACCCCGAGGAGACGAAGACGACGCTGTCGAAGGTCGAGCTCACGACCGTGCCTGGCACGATGGGCGATCCGCTGCGCGTCGTGCAGAGCCTGCCGGGCGTCGCGCGCGCGCCCTACGGCCTGGGCCTCCTCATCGTGCGCGGCGCCGATCCCAACGACACGGGCACCTTCGTCGACACGCTCAACGTGCCGCAGCTCTATCACTTCCTCGTCGGGCCCTCGGTGATCTCGGCCAACCTCGTCGAGAAGCTCGACTTCTTCCCGGGCGGCTTCGGCGCGCGCTACGGCCGCTTCTCGGGCGGCCTCGTCGACGTCACGCTCCGCAACGACGTCGGGCACGAGGTGCACGGCTCCGTCGATCTCAACGTGCTCGACTCCTCCGTGTTCTTCGAAGGCCCGGTCGGCGAAGGCTGGCGCGTGAGCGCGGCGCTGCGCCGCAGCTACATCGACGAGATCCTGCCGCTCTTCATCCCGAAGAAGGTCGGCTCGAACTTCGTCACCGTCGTGCCCGTCTACTACGACTACCAGGCGCGCGCCGAGCACGACCTGCGCAACGGCGGCAAGTTCGTGCTCGAGGCCTTCGGGTCCGACGACCGCATCGACGTCGTCGCGCAAGATCCGGCGCGCAGCCTCAGCATCGATCAGCACACGGGGTCCCACCGCGTGATGGCGACGTGGGTTACGCCTGTGGGCGCGTGGATCTCGACGTTCCGCCCCGCGTACGGCTACGGCGTGCAGAGCTTCTCCGTGGGCACGAACACGGGCGAGCTGCGCTACGATCGCCTCTTCATCCGCGAGGATCTCACGCGCTCGTTCGGCAAGCGCTTCTCGCTCGCGACCGGCGTCGACGGATTGCTCAGCTACGATCTCGCCGACTTCGACATCCCCATGCCGCGCGACGGCCGCAGCATCGGCGCGTCGAACCCCGACCTCACGGCCGTCTCGCGGCGGCTCTACGACACGGCGCCCGCCGTCTACGTCGAAGGCCAATGGGCGCCCACGCCGCAGCTGCGCGTCGTGCCCGGCCTGCGCGCGGACTACTACCACGTCGTCGCGACCGACAAGTACAACGTCGACCCGCGCTTGTCGGCGCGCTGGACGGTGACGCCGCGCCTCGCGTTCAAGGGCACGGTCGGCCTCTACCATCAGCTGCCCACGCCGCAGTTCCTCGATCGCGAGTACGGCAACCCGAACCTCTCGCTCATCTGGGCCGATCAGTACGAGCTGGGCGTCGAGCGGAAGTTCACCGACCTCATCAACCTGTCGGTCACGGGCTTCTTCGTGCGGCGCCACGATCTGCCCGTGCCGTCCGTCGATAACTTCTCGAGCACGGGCAAGGGACGCGCCTACGGCCTCGAGTTCATGCTGCGCCGCGAGCTCACGGCGCACTTTTACGGCTGGATCGCGTACACGCTGTCGCGCGCCGAGACGGCGGGCGATCTCGCGGAGGGCGTGCCCATGGGCGGCGGCTCGGGCATGGCGCAGAACGGCGCCGATCTGTCGTGGCACCCGAGCCAGTTCGATCAGACGCACAACCTGATCGTCGTCGCGAGCTACGCGCGCCATGGCTGGACGCTGGGCATGCGCTACCGCTTCGTGACGGGCACGCCCACGACGCCCGTCGTCGGGTCGTTCTACGACGCCGACTACAACGGCTTCACGCGCCTCAACGGCGCGGCGGGCTCGACGCGCCTGCCGAACTTCAGCCAGCTCGACGTGCGCCTCGAGCACGTGTGGACGTTCGACGTGTGGAGCTTCGGCGCGTATCTCGACGTGCAGAACGTCTTCAACTCCCAGAACCCCGAGGGCCTCGTGTACGACTATCGCTATCAACAGTCGTCGCCCATTCGGGGCCTGCCGATCCTGCCGATCTTGGGCATGCGAGGTCGGTTTTGAGGCGCGGCCTCATCATGCTCGCGCTCGGGATGGGCGCGACGGCGTGCACGAGCTTCCCCGACGTCAGCTCCGTGCTCGATCTGCGCGTGCTCTCCGTACAGACCGATCCCTCCGAGGTCATCCTCACGATCGACGGCTTGCCGAGCGATCCGTCGGCCAAGATCGATCCGTCGGCGCTCAGCATCGATCCCATGTCGATCCCGGCGATTGGCGTCACGCCGCTCGTCGTCGATCCGCCGGCGGACACCGCGGGGAGCGCCGTGACGTGGAGCGTGTCGGCGTGCCCCAACGTGCCGTACGGCGCGGCGCCGCCCAGCGCGGGCGGCATGGGTGATCCCGCGGGCAGCGCCGGCACGACCGTGGGCAGCACGCTCTGCACGGAGGGCGCGCCGAACACGTGGCCGCTCGCGTCCGGCTTGGTGGGCGACGCGCCCGCGCAGGTCACGCTCACGGCCGCGCAGCTGCTGACGGCGTTCGAGTCGGACGTGTTCCGCGATCAGTACGGCAACGTCCACGGCGGGTTCGATCTCGGCATGCCGCTGAACTTGCAGCTCACGTTCAATGGTGGCGGCGAGACGACGACCGCCATCAAGCGCGTGCTGTTCTGGTCGCACCGGGTCAGCGCCGATCAGAAGGTGAACGTCATCCCCACGATCCCCAGCGTCACGGGCTACGTCGATCGCGATCCGAGCACGTGGCTGCCCACGAGCCCGCTCATGACGCTCGATCCGGCGGCGCCCACTCACGTCACGCTGGGCAAGGGGATCTACCTGCTGCCGAAGTACACGCCCCTGCCGCCCGCGGGCGCGCCGCCCGATCCGAATGGGCCCACTCCGACCCCGGAGACCTACGTCACGACGGTGCTGAGCCGCGACCCTCCTTACCAGGCGATCCCGACCATAGAGACCGAGCGCATCCGCTACGCGTTCTACGCGACGGCGGGCACGTTCAGCCCGCAGCGCACCGTCGACCAGAACCCGCCGGGCTCGACGCCGCCGCCGAACGCGACGGGCACCACGATTCATCTCGAGTCGCAATATCAGCCGCCCGCGACGCTCGACGACGTCCCGGTCGACGCCGCGACGGGCCTGCACCTCGTCACGGTGTGGATCGTCGTGCGCGACGATCGCGGCGGCGAGTCGTGGGTCATTTACAAACTCGCGCTGGACGCCCCCGCCAACTGAAAAAGGCGCCGAACTGGCGAAGTCGGCCGCTTCGCGTCAGGATCCGCCCATGTTCAGCTCCGCGAAGTCGAAGTTGCCCAAGCCCGACGAGGCGCTGCCCGGGCGTTCGACGCGCATGCCGGTCGCCAAGCGCCACTTCGTGAACGGCGCGCCGCTCGTGCCGCCGTTCCCCGCGGGGCTGCGCACGGCGACGTTCGGCATGGGCTGCTTCTGGGGCGCCGAGAAGCTATTCTGGCAGCAGCCGGGCGTGTTCTCGACGGCCGTCGGCTACGCGGGCGGCGTTACGCCGAACCCGACCTACCGCGAGGTGTGCTCGGGCCTCACGGGCCACACCGAGGTCGTGCAGGTCGTGTTCGATCCGCGCGTCGTCTCCTACGAACAGCTGCTGACGCTATTTTGGGAGAACCACGACCCGACGCAGGGCATGCGCCAGGGCAATGATCACGGCACGCAATATCGATCGGCGATCTACACGCAGGACGAGGAGCAGCGCGCCGCGGCCGAGGCGTCGCGCGACGCGTACGCGCGCGCGCTTTCGGCCGACGGTCACGGCGCCATCACGACCGAGATCGCGCCCGCGCCCGAGTTCTACTTCGCCGAGGACGATCACCAGCAGTACCTCGCGAAGAATCCGGACGGGTACTGCGGCATCGGCGGCACGGGCGTGAGCTGCCCCGTGGGCGTCGCGCGCAAGCCGGCGTCGACGTAGTTGGCGGAAGGCGTCCTGGCCGCGGGCAAGGCGGCGATTCGCCGGTTTTTGCGGCCGTTCCTGCTGATCCAGCTCGTGGCCGTCGCGCTCGTCGTCGCGTATCACGTCGACGCGCGCGTGCGCGCCGTGTGCGCGGCGCTGGCCGCGTGGAAGGCAGCGGGCGGGCTGCCGCTCGCCGCGGCGACGGCGGCGTTCGCGGGCGGCGTCTTGCCCGAGCTCGCGAAGCTCGCGGCGCAGCGCGGGCGCGCGTCGGGCCTGCGCGCGCGCGGCGGCGAGATCGCGTTCAACATGTCCTTCTTCGCGCTGAACGGCGTGCTCGTCGATCGCCTCTACGTCGTCGAGGCCGCGCTCTTCGGCACCGACGCGCACGTCGCGACCGTCGCCGCGAAGGTGGCGTTCGATCAGCTCGTCTTCACGCCGCCGTGGCTCGCGCTCGTGACGGTGCTGTACCTGTGGCGGCGGCGCGGGTTCTCGACGCAGGCGACGCTGCGTTCGCTCCGCGCCGAGGGCTTCCCGCGCTTCGTGCGCGGGCGCATCGTGCCGCTGCTGCTGCCCGACTGGTTCTTCTGGATCCCTATGGTCACCGTCATTTATGCGTTCCCCGTGCCGCTGCAGTTCCTGCTCTTCATCCTCGCGCTCGCGGCCTGGAGCCTCATCCTCGTCATGATCGCGAGCGGCGACGCATCGGCGGACGCCGTCGAATCGGCTACTCTGGACGCGTGAGCCTCACGATTCGCGACGACGTCCCGCTCGCGCCGCTGACGACGCTCGAGCTCGGCGGCCGCGCGCGCCACCTCGTCGAGGCGTCGACGGAGGAGGCCGTGAGCGAGGCGCTGCGCTGGGCGAAGGCGCGCGGCGTGCCCGTCTTCATCCTCGGCGGCGGATCGAACGTCGTCGTCGCCGATCGCGGCTGGGGCGGGCTCGTCGTGCGCGTGACGGCGCGCGGCCGCGCGTTCGCGACGGCGGGCGACGAGACGCGTGTCATGGCCGCGGCGGGCGAGCCGTGGGACGACCTCGTCGCCGACACCGTCGCGCGCGGCCTCGCGGGTCTCGAATGTCTGTCGGGCATCCCCGGCCTCGTGGGCGCGACGCCCGTGCAGAACGTCGGC
>DATAZS010000204.1:0-3385 GCA_036271915.1 Polyangia bacterium | reverse complement strand
ACGTGGGCGCCGGGCCCGTGGCCTGCGGAATCCCGAAGACGTCGCGCAGCTTCGGGTAGCGCTCCTTCGGCAGATCGAGGTCGTGCAGGCCGATGCGCAGCGAGACGGTCGTGCCGTCGCCCCACGGCCACCACAGCCCGAACGCGCCGGGGACGCCGGGCTCGCCGCCCCAGAACAGCTGCTGCGAAGAACGCACGCCGCCGCATCCCTCGGCCAGCTTGCGCACGTTCTCGGGCGCCGTCGCCAGCGTCTGCGCGCTCCACGACGTCGGCAGCGCCTCGGTCATCGCCGCGCGCGCCGCCGCCTCGAGGGTCATCGGGATCGACGAGGCGACGCACTTGAGGCGGCGATCGTAGGTCCAGTCGGACGCCGGCCATTTTCCCTTGAGGCGCTCGAGGGCTTCGAACAATTGTTGCCACTGCTCGTCGGGACTGGCCATGCGCAGCAGCGTAACCGGGTTTTCGGCCCCGGGGCAAACAATCAAGCCTTGGTCAGGCGGAAGTCGAACCCGATGTGCGGCGGCTCGTGGGCCGGGTCGGCGCGATAGCCCGAGAAGTCGCTCACGCCCTCGGCGCGCAGGAAATCCTCGTCGAGCAGCGCGTTTCCCGTGAACGATCGCGGCTCCTTCGCGAAGATGCGGAGGGCCGCGTCGGCGAGGATGTCGGGCTTGCGCCACAGCGTGCGATCGCCCAGGCCGTGGTTGATCGTCGCGAGGCTCTCGATCATCGTCACGGGCCACAGCGCGTTGGCGGCGACGTTGTCGTCGCGCACCTCGCCGGCCAGCCCCTGCGCGATGAGCGTCATGCCGAACTTGCTGATCGAGTAGGCGATCTTGCCGGCGGCCGCCGTGGGCTCGACGGGCGGCGACATCATGAGGATGTGGCCGAACTTCTGCGCGCGCATCGCGGGCAGCACGTGGTGCGTGCACGAGAACGCGCCGCGCGCGTTGACGTCCATCACGAGGTCGAACTTCTTGAGCGGCGTGTCGGCGAGCGACTGCCAGAACAGCGCGCCCGCGTTGTTGACGAGGAAGTCGACGCGGCCGAGGGCGTCGAGGGCCGTCTTCACGCCGCGCTCGACGGCGACGTCGTCGCGGATGTCGAGCGGCAGCGGCAGCGCGCGCCGGCCGAGCGCCTCGATCTCGCGCGCCGTGTCGCCGATCGTGCCCGGGATGCGCGGATCGGGCGCGACGGTCTTCGCGGCGACGACGACGTCGCACCCGTTGCGCGCGAGCGCGAGCGCGATCGCCTTGCCCACGCCCCGCGAAGCCCCCGTTACAAACGCGACCTTTCCGGCAAACATTCGGCGAGCGTACCGCGCCGAGGGCTCCCGCGTCTCCCTCCCCGTCGGCAATCCGTCACAGCTCGTCCGTGCGACGGCCGCGGATTTCTTTCGGCGCGAGCTCCGATCTACCATCCGCGCACATGCGTCCCACGTCGCTGCTCCCCGCCATGCTGGCCGTGACGAGCCTCGTGGGCGTCGCCTGCGGCCCCTCGATCGTGATGGACCCTGCTGGCGACGAGATCAATCCGCGGCGCCTCGTCGCCATGCCCAGCGCCGGCATCGAATACGGCTTCGACTTCGGCGGCCAAAGCAAGCTCGACGAAGGCGCGACCCGCGCGGCGCACGACAGCATCGATACATCGATCAACTACCGCGTTTCCACGGACGGAGGTCGCTTCCTGCCGGCCGACGCGTTCACTCAGCTCGAGAACTATCGGACCTTTCGGCGCTGGAGCGAGCTCGTGCTGAAGGACGTCACGATGGCGGCGTTGGGGCGCCTGCGCGATCCACCTCCGTCGGTCTTCGAGTGGCACTTCAGATCGGGCGTCGCGTCTTGGAGGGCGCCGCTGGCTGCGGATCACGTCCTCATTACGTTGTTCATCGACGGGCACGACTCTACCGGTCGAGCCATCGCCGTCGCGTTCGCGGGAGGCTGGACCGCCGGACATCGGATCGCGACGTGCGCCGTGCGCTTGGCCGACGGTCACCTCGTCTGGTGCAACGTGGACCTGAGAATGAGGGAGAACATCACGAAGCGCGCGGGCGCCCAGGAGGTCGTCGACGGACTGCTGGCGAGGATGCTGGCCACGGCGAACACGATCCCGCATGCGGCGGTGCCCGAGGCTGCGGCGCCGCCGCGCCAAGCGCCGGCCGCGGTCGAGCCGCCGCAGAATCCGTCAGGCGTCGATCATCACGACGTCGATCAAAAACCGGACGAGGAAGCGCCTTAGGCGTCCGTGCCGTTGGGCTGCCGTCCGCCGTGGCGGATGTCTTTGCCCTTGACCATGAAGACGACCATCTCGCCCAGGTTCGTGACGTGGTCGCCGATGCGCTCGAGGTACTTGGCGATCGACTGCAGGCGCGTCGCGCGGAAGATGTTGCGCGGGTCCTCCATCATGTACGTGAGGAGCTCGCGGAAGATCTGGCCGTAGTAGGCGTCGACGTTGCGGTCGCGCACGATCACGCGCTGCGCGCGATCGGCGTCGGCGGCCACGAAGGCGTCGAGCGCCTCGTGCAGCATCTCCTGGACCTCGCGCGCCATGTTCGGCATGTCGACGTAGGGCTTGAGCGGCGGCTCGGCGTTGAGCTCGATGACGCGCTCCGAGATGTTGACGCCGAGATCGCCGATGCGCTCGAGGTCGGTCACGAGCTTGAGCGCCATCGTGATGAAGCGCAGGTCGGACGCGACGGGCTGGCGGCGCGCGAGGATCTGCATGCAGAGCTCGTCGATCTCGAGCTCGAGCTGGTTGATCTTCTTGTCGAATAGGATCATCTGCTCGGCGACGGCCGTCTCGCGCTCCATGAGGGCGCGGATGCTGCCGCGGATGATCTCCTCGACCTTGGCGCCCATGAGCAACAGCTGCTCGCGCAGCCTGCGCAGCTCCTGCTCGTACTCGCGGTTCGTATGCTCGCGGGAAGTGACAGTTCGCATTTAGGACCTCAGCCGAAGCGGCCCGTGATGTAGTCCTCGGTGCGCTGATTCGAGGGCTTCGTGAAGAGCACGTCCGTGCGGTCGAACTCGACGAGCTCGCCCATGTAGAAGAACGCCGTGTAGTCGGCGACGCGCGCCGCTTGTTGCATGTTGTGCGTGACGATGACGACGGTGTAGTCGGCGGAGATCTCGTTGATGAGCTCCTCGATGTGGGCCGTCGCGATGGGGTCGAGCGCCGACGCCGGCTCGTCCATGAGCAGCACCTCGGGCTCGACGGCGAGCGCGCGCGCGATGCAGAGGCGCTGCTGCTGGCCGCCCGACATGCCGAGCGCGTTGTCGTCGAGGCGATCCTTGACCTCGTCCCACAGCGCGGCGTGCTGCAGGGCGCGCTCGACGCGCATCGCGATCTCTCGCTCGTCCTTCAAGCCGCCGATGCGCAGGCCGTAGGCG
>DATAZS010000203.1:0-6090 GCA_036271915.1 Polyangia bacterium | reverse complement strand
CGACGCGGCCGCCGGCGCGCGTGGCGGCGGTGGAACGTCCGGGCGAGGCGTCGACGCGAGCGTCACCGTCGACGCGGGCGCGCCGGACGTCGCCGACGCCGCGCCCGCGCGCGTGGTTGCGTGGGTCACGAACCCGGCGACGCACGTCAACACGACGATCGGGACGACGAACGGCGGCAACATGTTTCCCGGCGCCGACTTCCCGTTCGGCATGATTCAGTGGAGCCCCGACACGACGCCCGACCGCGACTCGGGCGGCGGCTACGACTACAAGGACAGCAGCACGATCGGCTTCAGCCTCACGCACATCAGCGGCCCGGGCTGCAGCGGCGCCATGGGCGACGTCCCGATCCTGCCGCTCACGGGCGGCCTCCCCGGGGGCGATCTCAACGCCGTCAAACAGCCGTTCAGCCACACGGGCGAGATCGCGACGGCCGGCTATTACGCCGTGCAGACGGGCAGCCCCGCGATCAAGACCGAGCTCACGGCGACGCTGCACAGCGCGATGGCACGCTTCACGTTCCCGGCCACGAACGACGCGAACCTTCTTTTCAAATTACAGGACAGCGCGAACGGCAACTACGGCGCCGCGAGCGCCGCGATCGTCGGCGATCGCGAGGTGACGGGCTCGACGTCGAGCGGCGGCTTCTGCGGCACGGGCCAGCCCTACACCTTGTACTTCGACGTCGTCTTCGATCAGCCGTTCACGGCGTCGAAGATCGTGTCGCAGTCGGGCAAGTCGACGCCCGGCTTCATCTTCCTCACCTTCGACGCCACCAAGACGCAGACACTGCAGGCGAAGGTCGGCCTGTCGTTCGTGAGCGTCGACAACGCGCGCGGCAACTGGACGGCCGAGAACCCGGCGAGCGCGTGGAGCTTCGACGCGACGAAGACGGCGGCCGTCGCCGCGTGGAACGATCTGCTCGGCAAGATTCAGATCGCGGGCGGCACGGCCGCGGAGCAGGAGCTGTTCTACACGGCGCTGTATCACTCGTTGCTGCACCCCAACGTGGCGACGGACACGAACGGCCAGTACACGGGCTTCGACGACAAGACGCACAGCGTGAGCAGCCCGCAGAAGGAGCAGTACGTGAACTACTCCGGCTGGGACATCTATCGCAGCCAGGTGCAGCTGAGCGCGCTCGTCGCGCCCAAGGCCATGAGCGACTCGGCGCAGTCGATGCTCAACGACGCCGCGCAAAACAACGGCATGTTGCCCAAATGGTCGCTCGAGCACGGCGAGAACGGCATCATGGTGGGCGATCCGTCGGACGGCATCATCGCGGGCTACTACGCCTTCGGCGCGACGGCGTTCGACACGGCGACGGCGCTCAAGGTCATGCTGAACGAGGCGACGATGCCCAACATCATCCGCCCCGGCCTCGCCGACTACGAGAGCCTCGGTTACGTGCCCGACGACATCGGCATGGACCAGGCGGGCGGCGTGTCGCTCGAGTACAACGAGGCCGACTTCGCGATCTCGCAGTTCGCCGCCGCGCTCGGCGACACGACGAATGCGAAGGCCATGCTCGCGCGCGCGCAAAACTGGCAGAACATGTACGACGCGTCCGTGGGGATGTTCATCCCCAAGCTCAAGAATGGCATGTTCGCCGCGGGCGTGGGGCCGAGCAGCAGCCACGGGCTCACTGAGGGTGACGCGTCTCAGTACCGCTGGGCCGTGCCGTTCAACCGCGTCGCGCAGCTCGCGGCCATGGGCGGCGCAAGCGTCGCGAACCCGGCGCTCGACGCGTTCTTTTCGAAGCTCGACGATTTTCAGGGGCCGAGCGCGTTCATCACGAACGAGTTCGAGCTGGGCTCCGAGTACTGGAACAATCACACGGGCGAGCCGTGGAAGACGCAGGAGGTGTCGAACCGGATCCGCACGACGCTCTTCCACGACGCGCCCAACTTCCTCGACAACAACGACGACCTCGGCGCGATGTCGTCGGCGCTCGCCTGGGGAATGCTCGGCCTTTATCCGGACTATCCCGGCTCGGCGATCTTGGCGGTCAATGGTCCGGAGTTCACGGACGCGCGCCTGCAGCTGCCGAGCGGCAAGGCGATCACGCTCCACGCCGACGGCGCCTCCGACGCGAGCCCGTACATCCAGTCGTTGAAGGTGAACGGCGTCGCGAGCGACAAGACCTGGCTCGACGCCTCCGTCGTCACGGCGGGCGCGGATCTGGAGTTCACGATGGGCGCGACGCCCAACCAGAGCTGGGGCACCGACGCGACCGACGCCATGACCTCGGCGGGCCTCGAATACACGTCGGCCTTCCTGTTCGCGACGTCGAACCCGCTCACGCTCGCGCCTGGCGCGTCGGCGACGCTGACGCTCGTCGCGCAGTCGGCGCGCCCCGACGCCGCGCAGACCTTGTCCTGGAACGCGTCCCCGCCGCAGGGCCTGTCGCTGAGCGCGACGAGCGGCACGATCTCCTTGTCGGCGGGCGCGCGCGCGACGGCGAAGGTCACGGTGACGGCGTCGTCGGCGACCGGGACCTCCAACCTTGCGTTCACGCTGAAGTCGTCGCTGGGTCCGACGCCGCCGACGTTCGTGCTGCCCGTCGTCGTCCAACACTGATGCTCATCTTGTTCAATGAGGTGCGGGCCGACCGGCCATGCAAGGGCATGCGTCTCAGGAGATCGGGCGTCGCGGCGTTCGCGCTGGCGGCGTCGCTGCAGCTCGGATGCAAGGGCACGATCGACGGAGCTCACGCGGGACCATCGACCGTTGACGCCGCGGCGTCTCACGACGGCGCGCCTTCGGGCGCAGCCGGCGCGGGCCCCGTCGACGCGGCGAGCGCGGACGCACCGACGTCGACGAGCGTCGACGCTTCGTCTGATGTCGTCGCCTTCACGCCGCCGCCGCCGAGCCCGCAGTATCCGGTGAATCGCGCGCCCCTGCAGCCGACGGCGTTCCTCGCGCTGCCCATCGGCGCCGTGCGCGCGTCCGGTTGGCTGCTCAAGCAGATGCAGCTTCAAGCCGCGGGGCTCTCGGGCCACGCGGAGCACCTGTACGCGGAGAACGGCCCCACCAACCAATGGCTCGGCGGCAGCGGCGACAACTGGGAGCGCGGGCCCTACTACGTTCGCGCCGTCACGGCGCTCGCGTACGTGCTCGGCGACGCGACGTTGAAGGCAAACGTCGGCAAGTGGATCGACTGGGCGGTCGCGAGCCAGACCCCCGACGGCAACTTCGGGCCGACCTCGCTCGATCGCGACGATTGGTGGCCGCGCATGCTCATGCTCGAGGCCATCGAAGACGTTCACGACGCGACGGGTGACCCGAAGCTGCTCGCGTTCCTCGAGAAGTACTTCCAGTACCAGGCCAACAACCCCACGCGCGGCTCAGACACGTGGGCGCAGGCGCGCATGCAGGAGGACGCGCTCGCGGCCTGTACATGTTCAACCACTCGTCGACGTTCACGTCGTCGCAGTTCACGCCCCTTTTCGGCGCGCTGCGCGGCGACACGCTCGACTGGATCGGCGACTTCAACGCGAAGTCGCTCGTGGGCAACACCTCCGACGACTACGTCACCCACAACGTCAACGTCGCCATGGCGTGGAAGGCGCCCGCCGTCTTCTGGCAAGGCTCGGGCAAGGACGCCGATCGCGCGTCGTACGAGACGGGGCTCGGCTACGTCCTCGAGAAGAACAACCAGCCGATCGGCATGCCGTCGGGAGACGAGATCCTGCACGGGCCCGGCTCGACGGAGGGCGTCGAGACGTGCGGCGTCGTCGACTCGATCGCGTCGCACGCCTACGCCCTGCGCGTCTTCGGCAACCCCGCGACGGGCGATCTGCTCGAGACGATCGCCTTCAACGCGCTCGCCGCGGCGACGAACAAGACGATGACGGGGCTCGACTACTACTCGCTGCCCAACGAGCCCGTCGCCATCCACGGGACGTCGAAGTATCCCGAGGACTACGACAACGGCATGACGATGTCGTGGCAGTCGGGGTATCCGTGCTGCCGCTTCAACTGGCACATGGGCTGGCCGCGACTCACGCAGGCGACGTGGGCCGCGACGCCCGACGGCGGGTTGGCCGCGCTCGTCTACGCGCCCACGATCGCGACGGCGAAGGTCGCGGGCGGCCAGACCGTGTCCTTCAGCGAGACGACGAGCTATCCGTTCGCCGAGCAGATCCAGCTCACGTTCCACGGGCCGACCTCGGGCTTCCCGCTCATGGTGCGCGTGCCGCAGTGGGCGACGAGCGGCGCCAGCGTCAGCGTCGACGGTCAGGCGGAGGTGGGGCCACTGACGCCGGCCTCGTTCCACACGCTCGCGCACCGGGTGTGGAGCGACGGCGACGTCGTGCTCCTCGACTTCCCGATGCCCATCACGACGACGGCGCAGATCAACGGCTCGGTGTCGATTCATCGTGGCCCGCTCGTCTACGCGCTCCAGATCGGCGAGAGCTGGAAGAAGACGACCGCGAACACGGTCGACGGCATCGACTTCGGCGAGTACGAGGCGTCGCCGACGACGCCCTGGAACTACGCGCTGCGCGTCGACGCGACGAACGCGGCGGCGTCGTTCAAGGTCGTGACGCGGCCCATGCCCGACAACCCGTTCGTGCAGGCGACGACGCCCGTGACGCTGCAGGCGACGGGGCGGTTGGTCCCCGGGTGGGGCCTGCGCACCGACGCCGTGCTCGCGCAGGAGGTGCCGCCGAGCCCCGTGCAGGCGCCCGGCCCGGACGCTGCGCTCACGCTCGTGCCGTTCGGCGCCGAGACCCTGCGCATCACCGAGCTTCCCGTGCTGGCCGCGCCGCAGACGATGGCCCGCGACGCGCGACCGCCCGCGACGGGTGCGACGACGCTCGTCGAGCTGTACGCGCCGTGGTGCGCCGCCTGTCGCGCCGTCCGCCGCGCCGTCGACGGTGCGGCATTGCGCCTCGGGCCTGGCGTGCACGTCGAGCGGATCGACGTCGATCGATCGCCCGAGGTGGCGCTGCGCTGGAACGTCGACGCGCTCCCGTCGTTCATCGTCGTGCGCGACGGCGCCGCCATCGCGAAGCACGTCGGCGTCGCGAGCGCCAACGCGTTGGTCCAGTTGGTCGCGCGCGCGGGCGTTCGATACGCCGACAAAGACTGAGATCGCGTCGGCTCGACGCGAACGCGACAGATTTGTCAGACGCTTCGACCTCCCATGGCCGGGGTGCGCCGCCCGCGGCGGGGGACGCGCTGGTATGGACATTGCTGATGTCGTGGCCGGAAATCGGCCATGCGGCGCATGTTTTCGCGAAAGGGCTTCCTCGATGCGTACCTCACGGTCGACGCGCGGAGCCTGGCGCTGGGGCGCATCGTCCTCGCGACGGTGCTCCTCATCGATCTTCTCCGGCGCGTTCCCGTCCTTCGCGATCTGTATTCCAACGATGGCGTCCTGCCGAACCACACCGTCTTGTGGCGACCGCCGTGGCCGCAGCTCCTCTCGGTGTTCTTCTCGGCCTCGCACGTCGCCGAGGCCGCCGCCTTGTTCGTGGTCGCCGGCGTGTGCTTTTTGTGCCTGCTCGTCGGATGGAAGACGCGTCTGTTCCACGTGCTGAGCTTCGTCATGGCGACGAGCCTTCACAACCGCATCTTGTTCGTCGAGAACAGCGGCTCCGTCGCGCTCGGCCTCGTCCTCGTGTGGACGGCGTTCCTGCCGCTCGGGCGACGATTCTCCGTCGACGCATTGTCGAGCGCACGTGACGGACGAGGTTCCGAGCCGCGCGTCGTCTCGTTGGCCGTCCTCGGGCTCTTGGTGCAGCTGAGCGTCATCTACGCCTTCAACTTCTTCCACAAGTCGGGTGTGACCTGGCGCGAGGGCACGGCCGTCCACTACATGCTCTTTCAAGAGCGCATCGTCACGCACCTCGGCGTGTGGGTTCGCGAGCAGCTGCCGTTCGCTTTCACGAAGGCGCTGACGCACGGAACGTTGTTCGTCGAAGCGGCCGCGCCGTGCCTGATCCTCTGTCCCGTCTTCCGGCGTTGGACGCGCCTCATCGCCTTCGCGCTGCTCGTGGGATTGCACGGCGGCATCGCGTTGCTCGCGAACCTCGGGATCTTTTCGGCGGCGATGTTCACCTTCCTGCCGTTCCTCGTCG
>DATAZS010000202.1:0-8821 GCA_036271915.1 Polyangia bacterium | reverse complement strand
GTTGCACCGATCGCAACTTCCTCAGGACGATGACGCAAGCAACCTTGCTCCTGAGTAGATAGATAGCTCCAATGGTCCTCCGCGTCGGGCAGGATGCGTCTTCCCAAAGTTACGATGTCGTTTTGCCACTTCTTGTCTTCTTCTCTGCTGGGCCACGAACCAAGTTCCAGGATATCTATTCCCAGACTCGCAAAGACGGCGAGGACGAAGGTAGCGCACGATAGTCCCCTGCCAGTCGACGACAAGAGTTCCCCAGATCCGAGACCGAATCCTCCGCCCAGATACCGGAATGCGTAGGCAAGCTTTCCGTCGCTGTAGCGTTGTGCGATCACGTCACACAATGCGGCAACGTGAGTGGCACGTTCACTCGGGATCTCTGGTTCAACCCACCAGTAGTCGGAAGAGAGTATCTCGCGAACCAATTTGTAATGGAACGCTAGATGAAGGATCTCGAAGGTCTCCGGCTGACCATTTTTCCGGCATATCACGCCAAGATGGCGCCCGTGCGCCGTGGGAGCGATGCCAATCGCAACCAATTTAACGTTGGCCAGCCCTGCATCATCCGGCGGGCATACATTTTGTTCTCGTATCGGCACGAGTATAGAATGCTACTATTTACAGCCCGCGCAAAAGCTTCTCAACGGCCGTCGAATCACGGGTTTCCCTAAGGTAATTTTCGACACGCTTAAGTAGCGCATTCCTGGATGGAAGAGGATCGCGAACACGAGACGTTATCGCCAAGAATGCCAATGCAACTTCTGTTGAGAAACTTCTCGGTTCAATTTGGCCCAAAACTGCATCGACCTCGGGAAATGAACCGCCCTCTATGAGGTTCAACATACCTCGAAAAACTTCTGCGACAGCGGATCTTCCGTTTCCAGATCCATCCAATTGTCGCACCGAAGAAATCCAATCAATCAGGTTCCGATCAGCTTCCGCAGGATTCGCAGGAATAGTGAGGCTAGTAACAGGCGCACCAGTCAGAAATTCAACCGTGCAGGCCGTCAGATTGCGTTGGACAATCGAAGCCGGGACCGGATAATTGCTAAATCCAAGCACACACGTATCAAAGATTCCTGTTCGGTATTGCTTCGGAACAGCAGCTCGGCGATCAAAGACAAACAACCGTGCGTTGCTAAATACGTTTTTGCCTGGCAATGCAGGGCACAATTCATAGGGTTCTGTCGAATAATCCTCCGACTGATCTTCGGAGAGAACTATCGCAATACTTTTCGGATCTCTTTCGCGGTTCTCAGTCCTTCGATAGTTCCAGGCCAGTTCAAGCTTACGTGTATCAAGAACAGGCAGGCCTAGCGTACTAAGTGCGTTTGGCATTTTGGGCAATCGCCTCAGCAATCTGTTCTGAAAGCAAGAAGTTTCGGTCCCATTCCCCGAGAGTCTTCGCAATGGCCTCTACAGGTCCATCCCCTTCAACATCAGTGTGGAAATTGAAGCCTAGTTGAAGCCTCTCAACGATCTGCCCGTCGGGCATTTGGGCTGAGATCGGCTTTATATCTAATTTCAAACGCGACAGACCGACATCCTTGCTCAAATAAGCGCCGAAGTGGGAATTGCCGTCTGAGAAATACCCATATACATCGGACGTACCAGAAAACAGCTTTCTGGTAATCGTACGTAAAGGCACTTCTCCCGGATCCGCATGCCACACAAAATTTATACCGACAGCCGTATACGGCGTATGTGGAAGCGTCCTCACTACCGTGCCTAGACGTTCCTGTACGAGAGCGGCGGACTCCTTTGGCGCACTTACCGGCGCTATCTGTATTTGATCTGGCAACACGAGCAGCGCGAACCGCGTCGTCGTGACCTGCACGACGCCATCACTGAAAATCGTACCTGGGCCCTCCACGAACTCTTCTTCCCGTACGACGCCGGTTTTTACGAGCCACAGCTGGCTCAAAATTGACGGATTGAAATGGTTGGCGGTCACAACCGCATTCCACTGGAACAGGCTCAGGTTCATGGGCCTCTTTCGATTCGATGACTGGCACTCAACAACACGATGCCTCCCCTAAGTATCACTCACGCTTCCAAGATCCTCAAACGCAGGCGGCGGTTCGTGCAGACGACGGGTTAGCGGCCAGCGCATCGGCTCACGTCGGATCATGCAATACCGCTGTATGTATCAGATCTTCCATTCTGTGATCGAAAAAGATGCGTTGCATTATTCGCGCGCTCAAGTGCGTTCGGCGTGCGAATAGTTGGTCGCGGTCGTCATTGATCGCGGTTCGCATCATCGCGGGCGGAACAGCGTCTCGCGGTAGTGGCGCAGCTCGGCGATCGAGTGTCGGACGTCGACCGTCGCGTCGTGCGCGCCGGCGGTCGGCTTCGCGAAGACGGCGGACTCGCCATACCAGCGCGCGGCGAGGACCTTCACGCTCGACACGTCGACGACGCGGTAGTGGAGGTGGCGATCGAGGGCGGGCATGTGGCGCGCGATGAAGCGGCGATCATTCCAGATCGAGTTCCCGCACAGGGTCGCGGGCGCCGGGCACCACGCCGCGATGCACGCGAGCAGCGCGCGCTCGGCCTCCGCGACAGAGGCCTTCGAGGCGAGCACGCGCGCGACGAGGCCCGTGCGCGTGTGCATGTCGCGCACGAACGGCGACATGCGCGCGAGCGCCTCCTCTGATTGGCCGATGACGACGGCGGCCTCGGCGAGCGGATCGAGGTCGGCGCTCGTCACGACGAGCGCCGCCTGCAGGATCACGTCGACGTCGGGGTTGAGCCCCGTCATCTCGAGATCGATCCAGACGAGGTTTTCGGCGCGCGGCACGGGCGTCATCGCCGTACCTATACGCGATTCGCCGCGGCGATGGTTCGGTTTCGCGACGTCAGTAGCTGCACCCGCGGCGCACCCATACTAAGTTACGGGGCCATGTCTTCCGAGAGCTCGGCCCCCGAAAGCATTCGTGTCGCGCGCCACCTGCGCGACGTCCGGTACGAGATCCGCGGGCCGCTCGCGCGCCGCGCGCACGAGCTCGAGGCGGCGGGCCACGAGATCATCAAGCTCAACATCGGCAACCCGGCGGCGTTCGGCTTCACCGTTCCCGAGACGATGCGCTTCGCGACGATCGAGAACCTGCGCCAGGCCGAGGGCTACTGCCACCAGAAGGGAATCTTCCCCGCGCGCGAGGCCGTCGCCATGGACGCGCAGAGCTTCGGCACGGAGGGCGTGACGGCCGACGACGTGTTCATGGGCAACGGCGTGTCCGAGCTCATCCTCATGACGATGGAGGCGCTGCTCGAGCCGGGCGACGAGGTGCTGATCCCCGGACCCGACTATCCGCTGTGGACGGCGGCCGTCGTCATCGCGGGCGGCAAGGCCGTGCACTACCCGTGCAGGCCCGAGGCGGGGCACATCCCCGATCCCGAGGAGGTCGAGCGCCTTATCACGCCGCGCACGCGCGCGCTCGTGCTCATCAACCCCAACAACCCGACGGGCGCCGTGTACCCGCGCCCGATCGTCGAGGCGCTCGTGCGCGTCGCCGAGCGACGCAGGCTTCTGCTGTTCTCCGACGAGATCTACAACCGCATCCTCTATGACGGAGCGACGCACGTGCCCGTGGGCGCGCTCTGCCACGACACGCTGTGCGCGACGTTCGGCGGCCTGTCGAAGGTGTACCGCGCGTGCGGCTTCCGCACGGGGTGGGTCGCGTTCAGCGGGCAGAAGCAGGGCGCCAAGGAGTATTTGCAGTGCCTCGAGCTGCTCGCGTCGCTGCGCCTGTGCTCGAACGTGCCCGGCCAGTGGGCCGTGCAGACGGCGCTCGGCGGCGTGCAGAGCATCTTCGACCTCACGGCGCCCGCGGGGCGCCTCGGGCGGCAGCGCCAGGCCGTGCTCGACGGCGTCGCGCGCTCGCGCTACCTCGAGGTCGTCAAGCCCATGGGCGCGATGTACGCGTTCGTCGGCGTGAAGAAGGACGCGCTGCCCGGCTTCGACGACGCGGCGTTCGCCATGCGGTTGCTCGAGGAGCAGCGCGTGCTCGTCGTGCCGGGCTCGTCCTTCAACATCGCGTACCGCGACCACTTCCGCGTGACGCTGCTGCCCGACACGGAGACGATCGACAACGTGTTCGGCCGCATCGAGACGCTGCTCGACGGCTGGCGACGCTGATCACATCTCGACCATGAGGCCCGCGATCCACGTCGTGTCGCCGACGTGGAGCACGGAGCCCGAGCCGAAGCCGTCGAGGCTGTCGTGCGTGTACTCGAAGAACAGCGCCGTCTGGTTGACGCCGCTCTCGCGATCCATGGACTGCGCGTCCTCGCGATCGAGGATCGACAGATCGAGCGACACTCCGGCGGCGGCGTGCCAGCCGAACGTCTTGCCCTCGGTGCTCGCCTCCGAGGTGTCGCTCGTCTTCCAGAAGCTGCAGTCGAGCCCCACCTTCGCGTAGGGCACGAGCGGCGAGCGGTAGCGCTCGCGCAGGATGTCGGCGCGATACACGAGCGACGCCCACACGGGGATGAGGCGCAGCGACGTCTCATCCCCAGAGCGCGTCGTGAGGTTGGCCTCGAACGCCGCGGCCGACACCTCGTAGTGCCCGATGCCCAGCCCCACGGCCCACGTGCCGCCGCGGTGGAGCACCTGCCGATCGATCTCGAGGCCCACCATGAGGTGGCGTGACGAGCCGAAGGTCTGCGCATAAGGACGCGCCGCCGAGCCGCGATCGGAGAACTCGCTGTCGACGTCGGGGCGATACGGCCCGAAGCGCAGCTCGAAGTTCCACGCGCGCGGCGACTCGGCCTGCGCCGCGTCGATCGGCGTCCCCAAGATCGAGTCGCCGTCGGCGCCGTAGGTCTGCGCGCGGGCCGCGCCCGAGACGCCGAGCCCCAAGAACACGACGAGCACGACGAGCAGGCGCGCCGCGCGCCGCTTCTTCCGACGAGAGCGACGCGAGGCCAAGGCGAGCCCCGCGATGCCGACGACGATCGCGACGCCCCATCCGCGTCCGGTTCCGCCGCCGACGTCGCAGCCCGTCGCGGCCGTGCCGCCGTTCTCGGCGTAGAGATCCTCGAAGCCGAACGTCGGCCCCGGCGTCGCCGACGCCGACGTCGACGCCGCGCTCGGCGTGCCGTCGATGCCGACGGCGACGACCGCGATCTGATATGTCGTGCCGTTCTTGAGGCCGGGGACGCGCGTCGACGTCGTTCCGACGGGCACGAGGCCCGTGCACACGAACTGCGGGTCGAGCGTCGCGAACGGCCCCGCGCCGCCGTCGGGCAGCGCCGCCGGGCACGTGTCGTAGGCGGCGGCCGTCGCCGTCGCGGGCACCGGCGAGCACAACACCTGAAACCCCTGCAGCGTCGTCGCGTCGCCCGTCGCCGTCCACGAGACGAGCAGACCGTCGCTCGCCGTCGTGAGCGTCACGGCCGTGGGCGCCGCGGGCCCGGCGCCGCCCAACGTCAACGCGAGCGACGGCTCGGTCGCGAGGCGCGTCCCGTCGAGCCGCACGATGGCCCAGATACGCGTACCGACCGTCGTCGCGCAGCTCGTGTCGCCGCCCGCCGTGAAGATCGCCGACGTCGTCACGGTCTCGCTCGTCGACTGCTGCGACGCCGACAACGTGAGCGTCCCGCCGAGGTACGTGCAGCCCGCCGCTGTCGCGATGTCGCAGTCGCTCCCGACGCCGAGCTGCGCGTCGACCGTGCTCGTGCCCAGGTTCGCGGCGGCCGTGCTGCTGATCGCGAGCGTCGCCACGATGTTCGTCGGGCAGTCGCAGCGCGCGCGGCTGAAGTAGGTCGCGACCTCGTCGCTCGTGAGCGCCGTCGTCGTGGCGCCGCTCACGCGTGACAGCGTCAACGCGAAGTCCGCCGACGACAGCACCGACGTGCCGGCGTCCTGGGCCCGCGCGGGCCCGCCCCACGCCGAGAGCGCGACCAACACGACGGCGCTCGCGAGCCCGGCTCGTTGCTTCATGGCACGAGCAATAGCAATGAAAAGGCCAGCGGCCAATGGCGTCACTTCCCCGCGCGCCGCCGCCCGCTCGTGCCGATCTGTCGAGACGTCTTCGCGCCGCCTGCCGAATCGGCTCCGCGGCCCACGAGCGCGTGACGATCGTCACCCGCCGAGAGTGCCGTGGTCTCGATCTGATAGCTTTTGTGTATGAGCACCGCGCCGCCGCTCTTCTCGTTGCGCCAGCTCCAGTACGCCGTCGCGATCGCCGACACGCTGAGCTTTCGCCGCGCCGCCGAGCGCTGCCACGTCGCGCAGCCGTCGCTGAGCGCGCAGGTCGGCGAGCTCGAGGGCGCGCTGGGCGTGCGCCTGTTCGAGCGCGATCGCCGGCGCGTGCTCGTGACGACGGCGGGGCAGGAGCTCGTCGCGCGCGCGCGCGTCGTGCTGCGCGAGGCCGAGGATCTCGCCGAGCACGCCCGGCGCGCGGGCGACCCGCTCGCGGGCACGCTGCGCCTCGGCGTCATCCCCACGATCTCGCCGTACCTGCTGCCGCGCCTTACGACGGCCTTTCGCGGGCGCTTCCCGAAGCTCACGACGCGGTGGACCGAGGACCGCACGGAGACGCTCGTGCGCAGCCTCGACGCGGGCGCGCTCGACGCCGCGCTCCTCGCGCTCGAGGCCGACATCGGCGATCTCGAGCACGAGACGATCGGCGTCGATCCGTTCGTCCTCGCGACGCCGCTCAAGCACGCGCTCGGCGCGCGCACGACGCCCGCGCGCCCTGCCGAGCTGCGTGACGCCGACGTGCTGCTGCTCGACGACGGCCACTGCTTCCGCGATCAGGCCCTCGCCTTCTGCGCGACGGCCAAGGCGCACGAGCTCGAGTTCCGCGCGACGAGCCTGTCGACGCTCGCGCAGATGGTGGCGGGCGGCGCCGGCGTCACGCTGCTGCCGAGCCTCGCCGTGCCCACGGAGGCCAAGCGCGCGGCGCTGCGCATCCGCGCCTTCGCGGCGCCCGCGCCCAAGCGCACGATCGCCTTCGTGTGGCGCCGCCGCTCGCCGCTCGGTCCGGCGCTGCGCGCGCTCGCGGCGACGGCGCGCGAGGCCTACGCAGCGCCCGTGCGCTGACGTCTTGCGCGCGATCCGCGCCAATGACAGTATGCTGTCATCATGGCCGCACGCCGCTCGGACCCCAAGGTGCGAACGCCCGCGGGCGACGCCTTCAGCTGGCTCGCCTTCCAGATCCTCAAGCTCGGCGGCGTGCTCTCCTCGGCGGGCGATGAGCTCGCGCGCCCCGCCGGTCAGACGAGCGCGCGCTGGCAGGTGCTGGCCGCCGTCGAGGAGACGCCGCGCCCCGTGGCGCACGTCGCGCGCGCCCTCGCGCTCGCGCGGCAGAGCGTCCAGCGCGTCGCCGACGTGCTCGTCGAAGAAGGACTCACCGCCTACGAGGACAACCCCGAGCACCAGCGCGCGAAGCTGCTGCGCCTCACGCCGCGCGGGCGCGCGGCGCTCGCGACGATCCAGACGCACCAGCGCGCGTGGGCCGACGCGATCGGGGCCGAGCTCAGCGAGGCCGAACTCCGGCGCGCGAGCGCGCTGCTCGAGCGCGTGTTCGCCGCGGTCGCCAAGCGCGACGCGCCTGGCGCTTAGGCCGCCGCGCCCACGGGCCACGGCGCGCTGCGCGGCCCGGCTTCCCAGTTGTTGTGGCGCCCGTCCCAGTAGATCGCGCGCGCGAGGCCAGGATCGTAGCCGTCGAGGCAGTTGAGGTTCACCGACACGTAGTCGCCGCCGACCTGCTCGAGGAACCCGCGGCCGAAGCAGTGGATCCCGCAGCGCGCGCAAAAGAAGCGCTTCGAGATCTTCGCGCCCCACTCGTAAGTCGACAAGCTCTCCTGGCCCGCGAGCAGCGAGAACGCCGCCGGCTTGACGATGCGCCCGAACACTGCCGTCTTCGTGCAAATCGTGCAATTGCACCGCCCCCCACCCTCGCCGAGGTCGACCTCGACGGCGAACCGCACGGCGCCGCAGTGGCAGCCCCCTTCGTGCCGCTGCGCCCGCGCCGTCTGCTCTTGTCCCACGTGATTCGTCTCCATGACGTCTCCTTCGTTAGTTGACAGTACACTGTCATATTGACCATTCGACAGCATGCTGTCAACACGAAACGCCCCCGGGGAACGCGGTGATAAGCTCGGCGCGATGCACGCGTACTCGACGGCCGGCTGGGAGAACTTCTTCGTGGCCGAGGTGGGCGCCGCCGCGGCTCTCACGGGCCTGCTGTTCGTCGCCGTCTCGATCAACCTCACGAAGATCCTCGCGCTGCCGCAGCTCCCCGGCCGCGCCGGCGAGTCGTTGCTCATCCTCATGGGCGCGCTCGCGACGGCGACGCTCGGCCTCGTGCCAGGGCAACCGAGCACGACCCTGGGCGTCGAGCTGCTCGCCGTGCTCGCGCCCGTCTGGGCCTTCCCGATGCTCTTACAGGCGCACGCGCGCGTCCCGGGCGCGCCCGCGCACTGGATCTGGACGCGCGTCGTTTTCCACCAGATCGCGACGCTGCCCATGCTGGCCGCGGGCGTGTCGCTGTGCGTGGGCGCGGGTGGCGGCCTCTACTGGCTCGTCGCGGGGACGATCCTCTCGTTCACGGCCGCCGTCCTGAACGCGTGGGTCCTGCTCATCGAGATCCAGCGCTGAACGCGCTGGTGTCACAAATCAATCGACGCGCGTGATCGGCCAGACGACGACGTCGAGTCGTCGGCTGAAGTGCAGCAGCGCCGGTGGTCCCTCGAGCGCGATGCCCTGCGCGTCGCCGATCGTGTTCTCGGCGATCTCGGCCTCGGCCGCCTGCAGCGGCCACGGCGCGTGATGAATGTCGGCGCGCAGGATCGCACCCACGCGATACAGCGTATA
>DATAZS010000201.1:0-3402 GCA_036271915.1 Polyangia bacterium | reverse complement strand
GGCCGTCGCCGCCCACGACGAACAGCGCGCCGATGCCCAGGGCGACGAGCGTCTCGATCATCTCGCCCGCGTCTTGCCCGCCGCGCGACGTGCCGAGCACGGTGCCGCCCTGCTGGTGGATGTCGGCGACGGCCTCGGGGTGCAGGCGCACGGGCGCGTGGTCGTGGCGCGCGACGAGGCCCTCGAAGCCGTAGCGAAACCCGAAGATGTCTTTGACGCCGTACGCGTGCGTCAGCTCGAGGACGAGCCCGCGGATGACGTTGTTGATGCCGGGGCAGAGGCCGCCGCACGTCACGATGCCGCAGCGGAGCTTGCCGGGCTCGAAGAAGATGCGGTTGCGCGGGCCCGCGACCTCGAACGACGGCAGCTCGGCGCGCAGCGGCGCCTCGACGAGCTTGCTGTGCTGATCGTCGAGCAGCACGCGATCGGCCTCGCCCACGCGGTGCATGACGGCGGCGTCGTGGCGCGCGGCGACGGGCGAGTCGTAGCGGCACGAACCCAGCGTCTTGACCTCGAGATCCGACACCTCGACGCGCTGGGTGCGCTCGGGCACCGTCAGCGTGAGCGTCAAGGTCCTGCGCGGCGAGCGAGGGGCGTCCACGGTGTTCTCGCTCAGCGCGCCTGCAGCTCGGCATGCGCCGCGAGAGGGCCGGACGCGACGTGCGGCACGAGGGTCGTGACGGCGCCGTCGTGATGGACGTTGCCCGCGCGGAAGCCGTCGCAGCGATCGCAGAACGCGCGCGTCGTCTTCGGCATGGGGACGCGCGCGCGCGTGACGCAGAAAACGATCTCCTTCGCCTGCAGTAGCAAGCGCATGCCCTGCGCGGAGCGCTCGAGCTCGGCGGCCATGGCGTCGGCGGGTAGCGCTGGCTCGAACGCCGCGAGCCGCTCGCCGGCCGCGACGAACGTCGCCCACACGTTGAAGATCTCGGGGTCGGTGTGCAGCGTCTCGCACTTCTGGCGGGCGGCGGAGGCGAAGTCGGCGACGAGCGGCCCCACGTCGGCGAACAGGGGCGTCGCCACCAGCGTCTCGCCGAGAACGCGCGTCACGAGATCGATGGCACGCATCGTCTGGGCGATCTTCACGTAACGGCTCTTATAAAATTCCTCGATGGGGAAGGCGAACGCTTTGAACGGCTCGCCCCACAGCTCGTCGATGCCCTCCTCGCCGCTGCGGTGCAAGACCTGACAGCCCAGCATGAGCGCCTCTTGCAGGTGCGCGCCGCACTGGCGCATCAGATCGTTGTCGGGGCCGATCTCGATGCCGAGCGCTTGAATCTCGACGACCTTCGTGAACACGTCCGTCGCGCGGTTGAAGAGAGCGCCCGCGAGCATGGCGGCCTTGACGCGCGCCTTGCGCGGATCGCTCTCGAGGCCGTACGCGCGCCGCGCCTCCTCGAGCCGCACGCCCGGGATGTTCACGCCGTGCTCGACGTGATTGAAGAGGCGCCGCGTGAGCGCCTCGATGAGCTTCTTCTTCGTGAGCAGCGTGTCGGCGGGCGCGTCGTAGGCCTTGATCCAGTACCCGTCGTAGAAGACACGCCACTGTCCGCCGACGGCGCGCTTGGCGCCTTGTTCGATTTTCTCTGCCGTCGCCGTCATCGACGAGAAATCCTACGCTTCTGATTGGCACCGACGAGACCTTCCGAAGCGCGCGCGCCATTATTGGCGCAGCGGTTTCACGTCGTTGACGAAGCGGAGACGTCGCCGAAGTCTGACGGCAACCTGGACTGCCGGCGACGAAGAAAATGGGACCGCATCTTCCCGACGAGCGGATTCAACCCGAGGCTCGTCTTGCGACGCGTGATCGCAAGCCATGTTAAAAGGCCCGCATAGACCATGACTTGTCGAAAGTTATTGGGACGGAGCATGGCGCGGCCGCCCTCGCCGCGCTGGTCATCCTCGTAGCAGCGACGGTTGGCGGCTGCGGCGGCCTCGGCGTCGATCCGTCGGGCAAGCTGGCTTGTGGGCCCGCTCCGGCGTTCGCGTGCCCGAGCGGCCTGTTGTGCGTCAGCGGGATTTGCTGGCGCGGCGGGAAGGTCACGTCGAGGGACGCGGCGATGGACACGCCCGTGAGCACCGACGCGACGACGATCAGCGATGGGAAGGACGGCGACGCGACGGTGGTGGACGTAGGCGGCGAAGCCCCGCGCTCCGACGGCGGTGACGCGTCCAACTGCGACAGTAAGACCTGCCAGCAGAGACCCAACGGCCAGGTATGCACTGGGATCACCGACTGCGTGAGCGGCAATTGCGTCGACGGTGTCTGCTGCGACGTACCTTGCGCGGGCCAGTGCCAGGCCTGCGACATCAAGCCCGGCACCTGTTCACCTGTGCCAGCAAGGGAGCACCGCGCAACGGGCGGCCCACTTGCGGCGCCGCGCCGTGCACCGGCTACTGCGACGGCACGGCGACGGCGTCGTGCCACTTCCCTCCCACAGCGTGCGCCGCGCAGACTTGCTCGGCAGGCGTCCAGACGGGCGCGTCGACCTGCGACGCGAGCGGCCACTGTCCGGCGGGCGCGACGACGACCTGCCAATACCTCTGCATAGGCAATGCGTGCGACGGCAACTGCCACCCGGGCACCTACCAGTGTACGGGGACGATGCTGCAGTACTGCAACGGCGGAACCTGGCAGACGCAGGCGACGTGCTCGGGCGCGACGCCGAAGTGCGACGCGAGCCAACAGAAGTGCGTGCCCTTCGCGATCGGAGACGCATGTTCGAGCACGAGTCAGTGCGGCGCCAATTTCTGCTCGTGGGGCGTCTGTTGCAGCCAGCAGTGCGACACGGCCTGCACGAGCTCGTGTAGCGGCGGGTCGTGCAAACAGATCGCCGACGGTACTTCGTGCAAGACGAAGACGTTCGATGCGCCTGGGCTCAACAATGTCTATTTCACCTGCAAAGGTGGCTCGTGCAAGGCGCCGAAGATCATCTGCGATGGTCAAGAAGGCTGCGACCTCACGAACAACGTCTGCTGCGGCACGTGGAGCAATGACACGATCAACTGCGTGGCGAACGCAGCGTGCCCTGTGTCGGCGACCTCCGAGGTCTGGATCGGCTGCGGCTCTTCGGCCGACTGCCCGACGGGGCTATCGTGCCTCTTCTACTTCCAGGACGGCGGAGATCGCTACACCGAGTGCGTGTCGCCGTCGCTGCTTGGGACCAGCGCGTGGCAGTCGGAGGCGTGCGACCCGAACGTCGCGGACAACACCTGCTTTGCCGCCGCGGGAACGCACTGCAACGCGTTTGAGACGACCGAGGCGGCCGGGCTCTGTAGGTAGCGCCCCAAAACGTCTGCCGCGGGTCGCGCCGTCATGGGCCAATACCCTCGCCGCGCGGTGTAAAGTCCACCCATGGCCCAGCTGTCGATCGCAGGTTCAGTGGGTGTGGGATGCACAAA
>DATAZS010000200.1:0-4684 GCA_036271915.1 Polyangia bacterium | reverse complement strand
AGCCGAAGACCTGAGCGGCGGTCACAGGCGGCGCACGATCGAGGCCACGAGCCGTTCGAGCGCGCGCGGCCCTTGCTCGAAGAAGAGCGAGGGCTCGATGAGCTCGAGCTCCATGAGGACGGGCGCGCCATCGTGGCCCGGCGCGAGATCGACGCGCGCGTAGAGGAACGGCGCCGGGGCGGCGGCGAGCGCCGCGCGCGCCAACGCCGCCTCGTCGTCGCTCACGCCGACCGGACCGGTGATCGCCTCGGGCTCGCCTCCGAAGCGGCGTCCCTTGCGCACGGCGTGGCTCAGCTCACCGTCGACGAAGATGAGCGCGCGCTCGCCGTGGCCCTCGACAGCCGGCAGATAGGGTTGCACGAGCGCATCTTCTTGGCTGACGAGCGCGCGCAGGTGCGCCTCACCGCGCTCGCTGGCGGCGTCGGCGCGCAGCGTGAGGCGTGAGCCCGCCGAGACCGCCGGCTTGATGACGACGTCGCGCCACCCCCGGGCCGCGGCGACATCGGCGAGCCGCTCGGCGCTGCCGCGCGGCACGAGCTCGGTCGGCGTCACGGGAACGCCCGCTCGCGCGAGGTCGAGGAGGTACCCCTTGTGCAGGTTCCAGCGCACGACGGGCAGGGGATTCCACAGCGCGCTCACGGCCGCCGTGCGCGCGAGCCAGCGCGCGAAGCGTTCGGGCTGCGTCGCGTAGTTCCACGTCGAGCGGAGCAACGTCAGCCGCGCCGAGGAAAAATCCGCGGCCGGATCGTCCCACGCGCGCACTTCGGCGCGCAGACCGGCCTCGCGCAGCGCGTGCAGGAGCGGCGCCTCGTCACGATCGACCTTGGGCAGCGCCTGGCATGAAGCGAGCGCGACGTCGATGAGATCCACGCCGGCATCGTGTCACGACTCGCGCGCCCGCCGCGACCGCGCGAGCCCGGCTACGTGCCGTGGTGGTGACGGTAGAGAGAGGCGGCTTTGGCGGCGACGAACGCCATACACACCAACAACAGTCCGTTCGCCATGAGGCCCGCGCCGTGCGCGAACCTCAGCCCAGCGACATCGAGGCCAATCAGAATCGTCGCGAGCACAAACGTTCCGAGTGAGACGTACAACATGGCGAGCCTCCAATCGATCAAAAAGAGGGACGCATAAGGTGTGCCGCCGACGCCGATGTGCGCGAAATGAGCGGAGGTGCAGCTTCGACGTTACGCCGCGGTGACGGCGCGCACGCGCGAAGGCGCCTCGACGTTACGCCCCCGCGATGGGCTCAAATCCCGAATTGGACGTGACACGTCGGCGGCGCGGTCTGGCAATTCCCGTTGACGCAGCTCAAGGGGCGCTGGCACTCGGACGAGCGCACGCACGGACCGCACCGCGGAGTGGTGCCGGTGCCAGCGCAGTCGCAGCCCACCATGCCGCCGACGATCAGGAGCAGCGCCGCGAAAAGCGTCCTCCCAACCGCGCGGTCGTCGCCGAAAGACGCAGCGCCCGTACCCTTCCGTCTCATACGATTTGGGTGAACGAGGTTGCCTGCGCGGACAGCGTCGGCCGTCCCTATCACGGATGAGCTGTTGCCTCTCATCGCTGGCCGTGTCCGTAATTTTAGCATGCGTGCTCGGAGGGCCGGCTTGCTCGAAAGCGGGAGGAGCGTCCCGAGACGGAGCAGGCGAATCCAACGCGGGCACCTTCGGGAGCGCTGGGGCGACCGTCGCGGGCAGCGCGGGCTGGGGTGACGTCGGCGCGACCCAGGACCCCGCTGCGGGCGGCGAGGGTGGAGCGGTCGCCGGCTCGGGCGACGGTTCCCAGTCCGACGCTGCGATTCTGGATGCGAGCCACGTCGACTCGAACGGCCGCGACACGCGTGATGCGGACGTGAACGGAGGCACGGTGACCTGGACGGGCACGTGGGCCTCGGCGCCGCAGAGCTGCAGCGGCACCTTCGCGGGTCAGACGTTGCGCGAGATCGTGCATACCAGCATCGGGGGGAACGCCGCGCGCGTGCGCTTCTCGAACGCGTTCGGGAGCGGTCCGTTGCAGTTGCGCGACGTGCACCTCGCGCGGCGCACGGCGGGCTCATCAATCGATCTTGTGACTGACGGGGCGCTGACGTTCGGTGGTCAGACGTCGGTCACGATCGCTGCGGGGGCGTACGCCGTGAGCGACGCGGCGGCCTTCAAGGTGGATCCGCTCTCGGACGTCGCCGTGAGCTTCTTCGTCGCGAGCCAGAGCGGCACGACCTGCCATCAGTCTGGCTTCCAAACCAACTATCAGATGACCGGCGACATGGCCGGGAGCCAGACCATCGCCGGCGCCACCAACGGCAGCTATGACTTCCTGTCGAACCTCGACGTGCAGGCGCCGGGCGCCGAGGGAGCCGTCGTGGCGCTGGGGGCGTCAATCACCGACGGGTATCGATCGAACAGCGATGAAGACAAGCGCTGGCCCGACGACCTCGCCGTGCGCTTGGTGAAGGCAGGCACAATGGTGGGCGTCCTCAATCAAGGCATCAGCGGGGACGGTGTCGCGAACGCCGTCCATCGCTTCGAGCGGGACGTGCTGTCCCAGCCGAACGTGAGGTGGGTGATCTTCTCCGATAACCCGATCAACGACCTCGGCAACTTCGATCCGCCAGCCGCAACAGAGATCGACCAGATCCAGACGATGATCGCCAGCGCCCACGCTCGCGGCATCCAGTTCCTGTGCTCGACGCTCACACCGTTCCAAGGGGCCAGCTACTGGTCCGCGCAGAAGGAGACGGGGCGCGCCGCCATCAACGCCTTCATACGCGGGTCCGCGAGCGGCTGCGACGGGATCGTCGACCAGGACGCGGCGACCCACGATCCTGCGAATCCCACCACCTATCTCCCCGCCTTCAATTCGGGTGATGGCTTGCATCCGAACGAGGCAGGACTGCAGGCGATCGCAAACGCGATAGACCTCTCGCTGTTGCGTTAGGGCGCTTTCACGAGCGCCCAATCAGCGCCGTTCGAGCTAGGTAGCGGAGGGACGCGTGCGCAGCGCCCGGCGCGCCTCTTTGGCGTGCCAGCCGCGGGGCGCGAGCGCGAGGTACCGGCGGAAGTCCTGGTCCGCGGCGGCGTCGTCACCCGCGTGCGCTTCGGCGTGAGCGTGGATGATGAACGCCTCGGCCAGGGTCGGGTCCAGCGCGATCGCGCGTTTGGCCCACTCGCCCGCCTCGGGCAGGCGGTTCCTCGCGTGCGCCGATTGCGCCAACCCGAGGAGGAGGGTCGCGTCGTTCGGTCTCGCCTTGACCGCGATGGCGCAGGGCTCCGCGGCCTGCCGCCAACGGTGGTGCTCGCTCAGCACCTGGCACTCGGCGACCGCGCTGTCGTTCGCGATGCCGTCGGTGGCCTCCGGCGCGGCGACCGCCGGCGTCGGGAGCGCGACCTGTGCCGCGGGCTCTGGCGCCGCGGGCATCGGCGCGGTCTGGACGGGCCGCGTGACGGCCACCGCCGAGCCACCGGGAAGGGCCCTGCGCGCGGCCCTCGTGCGCGTGGCGACCAGCCCGACCGCGAACGTGAGAACAGCGGTCACGACGAGGAGGCGGGCCTTCGTCGTCTCGCGCCGGTTGCGGGCGCGAGTCTCGGCCACGGCGGCGTGGACCGCCGAAAGCGAGGCGCGCATTCCCTCGACGTCCCAGGGCTGTGCCCGCGGGCTCTCTTCTGCTGACGATGGTGCTTCCATCCCCTGATTGAGTCACCGCTCGGGGCCGCCCGCAAGAAACTGACCAGTGTGCCCCCCCCTTCGGGGTCGTCACGCGCGGCGGCGAAGGCGCTCCACTCATTGCGCCGCGAGGTCGGGTGTTGATTGTAACGTTGCTCAATGTGAAGGTTGTGGCATCGTTGCGGCCGCGCAATCCAGGCGATGCTCGATTGGCCCTCAAGCTTTGGTCGGGATGGTCGAATGAGCAGCGGGGGAGAAACGCAGGAGCGATTGAGCGCTGGACGCCAGAATGACCAAACCGCGCGAGATGCCGGGCCCGGGACGCCACCTCCGTTCGATCGCGAGCCGCGACCTCCGCGGACCCGGGGGGCGTCGGCGCCGGCCTCACCGAAGCGGGGCCGCGCGAACGAGACCATCACGTCGCGCATAGACGTTCGCGGCGTCGCAACGACCAGTTTTCAGAGCGTCGTCGAGAGCGTCAAGGACTACGCGATCTTCATGTTGGACCGGCAAGGGCGGGTCCAGACGTGGAACGCAGGCGCGGAGCTCATCAAAGGATACGCGCCGCAGGAGATCGTCGGGCGCAAGAGCGACGTCTTCTACACGGCGGAGGATCGGACGCGGCGGCACGCGGAATCGCTGCTGGCGCGCGCCGCCAGGGATGGCCGCGTCGAAGAGGAGGGCTGGCGCGTCCGGAAGAACGGGCAGCGCTTCTGGGCCGACATCGTCATCACGGCGCGCGTGAATCCGTCCGGACAGGTCGTCGGGTACACGAAGGTGACGCGTGACCTGAGCGAGCGGCGCGAGGCCGAAGCGCAGAGACGGCGGCGTGACGAGGATCTCCTCCGGAGCGAGGAGCGGTTTCGCCTGCTCGTCGACGCGGTCAAGGATCACTCCATCGTCATGCTCGATCCGTCAGGTCACGTCGCGACGTGGAACGGCGGCGCCGAGCGGCTCTCGGGCTACCGCGCCGATGAGATCGTCGGTCAGCACCACGCGCGTTTTCGCCTCGAAGAGGACG
>DATAZS010000199.1:0-9659 GCA_036271915.1 Polyangia bacterium | reverse complement strand
TCGAGCCGTACCTCGCGCCCATCGCGGGGCCGCACAACGCCGCCGCGGCCGAGGCGATGCGCGAGACGTTCGGGCGCGAGCCGGGTTTCACGCGCGAGGGCGGCTCGATCGGCGCCGTGCTCACGATGCGCCGCCTGCTGAACGCGCCCGTGACGTTCATGGGGCTGTCACTGCCCGAGCACGGCTACCACGCCATCAACGAGAACTACGACTGGGGCCAGGCCTCGGGCGGCATGGAGATGTTCCGCCGCTACTTCCACAAGCTGGCCGCCATGGGCAAAGACGCCCCGAAATCATCGACGAAATCAGCGACAGAGACGCCCTGAAAGGCTCGACGCACGCCGGCGGGGAATAAGCCCCGCGGGCGGCGCGGTTGAATCTCCCGCTGGTAAGGCTAGGATCCAACCCATGAACGACGACGCCTCCGCCTCCGCGCCCCCGCCGCCCGTCACGCGCGGCTCCGCGTGGAAGATCGTGGCCTCGGTGGTCGTCGTCACGGGCGCCGTGGGCTTCATGCTCAAGGCCTCGGTCAAAGAAGGCGCCGAGTTCTACAAGCACGTCGACGAGGTCATGACCAACACCGACGCGTGGCGCGGCAAGAAGCTGCAGGTCCACGGCAACGTCGTCAACGGATCGATCGAGCAGGCCAAGGGCACGCTCATGTACCGCTTCGAGATCGAGAGCCTTCCGCCCCGGCCGCACGCCGTCATCAGCGCGTCGTACACGGGGCTCGTGCCCGACACGTTCAAGTCGGGCGCCGAGGTCGTCGCCAAGGGCACGCTCATGGCGGACAACAAGCTCGACGTCGTGCCCGACGGCATCATGGCGAAGTGCCCGTCGAAGTACAACGCTGACAAGGTCACGGCCAAGATCGACGATCCGGGCGTCGCGGCCAAGTAACCGTCAGTTGTACCGGAGGCCGTCGACGGCGCGCAGGCGGCTCGCGCGCAGCGCGGGGTACAGCGTCGACAGGAAGCAGATCCCCAGCGTCGCGACGGCGACGAGCACGACGTCGCTCGCCGCGATCTGCACGGGTAGCTCCCCGATGAGATAGACCTTCGGGTCGAGCGGATAGCCGTACAGGCGCGCGAGCAGACACACGAGCAGGCCGTACAAGATGCCCATGCCCGTGCCGATCGCACCCACGGTCGTGCCGCCCACGAGGAAGATGCGCGCCACCGTCGACGCGCGCGCGCCCATCGATTTGAGGATCGCGATCTCGCGTACCTTCGACAGCACGATCATCGTGAGCGACGCGATGATGTTGAACGCCGCGACGACGATGATGAGCACGAGCAGCAGCGAGATGATCACCTTCTGCATCGTGAGCGCCATGAACAGGTTGTGGTTGAGCTCCTTCCAGTCGATGACGCGATAGGGAGCGTCGAGACGCCGCTTCACCTCGCCCGTCATCGTGAGGGCCATCATCGGATCCTTGAAGCGCAGCTCGACGCCGAACACCGAGCCGCGTGCGTTCGCGATCTTGCGCGCGTCGGCGAGGCTCACGTAGGCGAGGCGCGTGTCGTACTCGTTGAAGCCCATGCGGAACAGGCCCACGACTTTGAACAGAAACGACGGCGGCGTCACGGCGCCCGTCGAGCTGAACGGCACCATGATCGACACACAGCCGCCTGTCTTGACGTGCAGCTTGTGCGCGAGCTCGGCGCCCAAGATGATGCGCCCGACGTCGGTCGCCACCTTGCCCGTCTCGGGCAGCGGGCAGCTCGCGGGCGTCGCGAGATCCTCGACGCGCCCCTCGATGAGCGCGTGGCGCAGATCATCGGCGCCCTCCTTCAGATCGATGCCCTTGAGATTGGCGCCGATGTTGCCGACCATGACCTCGCCCGCGGAGAACAGGAACTTCGCCATGCGCTCGACGCCGGGCATGCCGCGCAGCTTGTCGGCGATCGTGTCGGCCTCGGGTGAGTCGATGTCGACGTCGCCGTAAGGGATGACGATGAGGTGCGCGTTGAGCGCGAGCACCTTGTCCTGGAACTCGCGCTCGAAGCCGCTCGTGACGCCGAGGACGACGATGAGCGACGCGACGCCGAGGACGACGCCCATCGTCGAGACCGTCGTGAACACCGAGAAGACGCGCAGCAGGAAGATGACGACGACGGCGAGCGCCGCGACGAGCACGGAGATGATGCCGATCGTCTCGCCCGCGCGCGAGCGGCCGTGGGTCGCGAAGAAGATTGCGAACCCCGCGGCCACGAGGCCGAGCGCGAGGGCGAGGGCGATGCCCGTGCCACGCGGCTTGCGCGTGCGGTGCAGATAACGCATGCCCACGAGTCGCTCGAGGCTCAGCGTGAAGAGCTCGCCCATGCCGAGGACGAGCAGCGCGCCGAGCGAGACGGTGCCGAGGGCGTCGCGGTGGTCGGGCCGCAAGACGGCCGCCACCGCCGCCGCGAGGACGACGGCGCCCAACCCGAGACGGACGACGAGGCGCGCGAGGCGACGGCCCATGGGTGGCGCAGGCTAGCACGCTTGACACCCTTCGATGCGGGACCGTACCGTACTCGCCGATGGTCTCCTTCCGAGCGCGACCGACGCCTCTCTTGCGCGCGCTCTTGTCGGGCGGCGTGATCGCGACGGCGCTCGCCGTGGGCGGCGCGGCGCACGCGGGGAAGAACGATCTCCAGCTCCTCAACCTGTGCGACTCGTCGAACGTCGCTGGCCTCGGCGGCGTGACGTCCGAGTGCTCGTGGATCCACCGCGGCGGGAACGGCTCGATCTCTTCGCCCGTCGCCGTCGACGCCGACGGCCAGTCGCGCTTCCGCAGCCTCATGTCCGAGCTGGGCGTCGTCGTCGCGCCGCGCCTGCAGACGCCCGCCGACACGCTGGGCTACGCCGGGTTCCAAGTCTCGTTCGAGCTCGGCACGACGAAGATCAACAGCAACCAGCCTTACTGGCACGGCGTCGAGGGCTTCGCGTCGGGCCAGACGCCCGACTCGTACCTGACGACGATCGGCGGCTTCGTTCGCAAGGGCATGTGGCTGCCGCTTCCGGCGTTCGAGTTCGGCGCCGGCGCCGTCAACGTCGTCGGCTCGCGCATGTACGCCGTGCAGGGGTACGCGAAGCTCGCGCTGCAGGAGGGCTTCCACGGCTGGTGGCTGCCCTCGCTCGCTGTTCGCGGGTCGGCGTCGCAGCTGCTCGGCACGGACCAGGTCGATCTGAACGTCTACGGGGTCGACGTCCTCATTTCGAAGGCGTTCGGCATCGCGGGCACGTCACGGCTCGAGCCGTTCTTGGGCTGGAACATGCTCTTCATCGACGCGAAGAGCGGCGTCATCGACGCGACGCCCAGGTGCGACGCCGTCGCCACCCAGAGCGGCACGGCCGCGGCTCAGGCAGGCGGAACGCAGTGCGCCGCCGCGCAGTACGGGACCCCCAACGATACGTACGCGAACTTCACCTTCCCACAGCAGGACGTCATCACCCGTCAGCGGTGGTCGGCGGGCTTCAAGCTGAAGCTCGCCGTCCTCTTCCTCGTCGGAGAGTACGACTACATTTTGGCCGGGCACAGCCGCGACGGAACGCAGCCCGAGGTCAAAGACGGCAGCGGCAGCCAGCAGAGCTTCTCGCTGTCGGCCGGCCTCGACTTCTGACGGTCGCCCGTCGCTAAGCGGCGGCGCCGCCGGCGCCGCCAGCTCCCGCCGAGCCAGCCGCCGGGGGAGCGCCACCGACCGCAGGCGCCGCGGGCACGGCCGGCATGCCGCCCTGGATGATCTTGCGGAGGCCCGCCACGGAGAGCCGCGGCGTCTTCTTCTCCTCCTCGAAGATGATCTGGGCGAGCGTCGCCGTCGTGAGATCGGCTCTCGTCGTATTGTCGACCACGCGAACGTCGTCGCCCGCGCGCACCATCGCCGCGATGTGATCCAGCGTCACGTAGCGGCTGTCGCGCGTGTCGTAGAGCTTCCGATTCGCGTACCTCTTGATCGTACGTGCTGTCGTCATTGTCTTAGGGTGTCATAGTCAATTGGCCGCGTCAATCATGTAATCTAACGAACCAATCAATACGGACAGTACTTTTAGATTGTCTAGTATTTTCGTAACGTTAAAGACGCTATCCATTAGCAGTTGCATGCCGCGGGCATGTGGGCGCGCACACGACGCAGGCGCCCGCGCGTCACCTCACGCATGAACGAGTCTCGCGACGTCGACCGTTGGCGCGCGCGATCACCGCGACACGACGACTCAGCGTCATCGTGAGCGCGCGCGACGGCGCAGCTCGTCGATCACGAGGCGTCAGGCAGATTCAGCAGCGCGCGATCGCAGCACGCGATTCGGAAGAAGAGAGCGTGTCAGCCGCGCGTTCGTCTACTTAAACTACTTCGACGACTTCTTCTCGTCGCTACCCTGTTCGCCGTCGTCGAGCTTCGCCTTGGAAGGCGACACGTCGATCTCGTTCTCCGAGTTCACGGCGCGCTTGAAGTTCTTGATGGCCTTACCCAACCCATCGCCAAGCTGAGGCAGCTTCGTCGATCCGAAGACGACGACAACGATGATGAGGATGAGAACCAGTTCGCCGAAGCCCATTCCGAAGGGCATGTGTGCGCTCCTTAAACTTGACCCATCTATAGCACCCTGGAGACTACAAGCAAACGCAAGAACAGGATTTTTGGCGCTACGCCGTCGATCCGAATACGATCCGCTCTTGCCGCTCCTGGCCCCGGTCCCGATGCCAACCTCGCTGCGCACGCTCGTATTCCTGCCGGCTCTGCTGGCGGGAACGATCGTGACGTCGTCCGCGTCGTTCGCGTGGGCCGCGCCCGCGAGCGCGTCTCCGCGACGGCCGTCCGCTAGCGACAAAGGGCTCGCGCTGCCCGTCGAGGAGAGCCTCGCCGAGCGTCGCGCCGTGCGTGGCGCCCCCGTCGACGACGCGAGCGCCGCGCCCGAGAGCCCCGAGCTGCGCGAAGTGCGTCGCTTCGAAGAGCAGGCGTTCCCGCGCGGCGGCGCCGTCGCGCCAGCGCCCGAGGGCGGCGTCGCGGGCGACGTCCAATTGCAGGGGCACTGGGGCGGCAGCGGCGACGTTCCGCCCGAGGCGCGCACGGAGATCGCGCCCGCGCGTCCGAGCGCGCAGCCCGCGACGCCCGACTCCGAGTGGCTGCGCGCGCTCAAGCTACCGGATCTGCCCGTGCGCTGGGATCCACTCGTGCTGCGTTACCTCGACTTCTTCAAGAACGATCCGAAGGGCCACGCCATCATGGCGAACTGGCTGCGGCGCGCGGGTCGCTTTCGCGCGCTGTTCGAGAAGACGCTCGAGCGACACGGCCTGCCGAAGTCTCTGCTCTACGTCGCCATGATCGAGAGCGGTTTCGACACGGGCGCGCGCTCGCGCGTGGGCGCGGGCGGCGTGTGGCAATTCATGCCGGGCGCGGCGCGCGCGTACGGTCTCGAGGTCAGCTACTGGGTCGACGCGCGCTGCGATCCGGAGCGCCAGGCCGACGCGGCGGCGCGCTATCTCAAGGATCTCTACGTGCGGTTCGGATCGTGGCCGCTCGTCTTCGCGGCGTACAACGCTGGCTACGGCGCCGTACTGAAGTCGATCACGGCATACAACACGAACGACTTCTGGGAGCTCGTGAAGCACGAGTCGGGGTTGCCCTGGGAGTCGAGCATCTACGTCCCGAAGATCATGGCGGCCGCGATCATCGGCACGAACGCCGCGGCCTTCGGCTTTGGCGACCTCGCGTCCGATCCGGCCTACGCCTACGAAGAGGCCGAGGCGCCCCCAGGCACGGCGCTGTCTACGATCGCGCGCGCCGCGGGTGCGCACCTCGAGGTCATCGAGGCGTTGAACCCGCAGCTCGTGCGCGACCGCACGCCGCCCGACCGCGGGCCGTCGCGTGTGCGCTTGCCTCCGGGCACGGCCGAGGCGTTCGCGGCGAACCTCGAGAGCGCGCGCACGGGGAACACGCAGACGGAGACGATCGTGCTGCGCTTCGGCGAGACGCTCGACGACGTCGCGCGGGCGCGTGGCACGAGCGCGCGCGAGCTGCGTCGCCTCAACGGCGTCAAGGACACGAGCGAGCTGCGCGCGGGCGTGAGCATCGTCGTGCCGAGGCGCGGCGCCGCGAAGACGAAGGCGCGCGACAAGGGTGAGGCGATCGCCGAGGGCGCGGTCGACGCGGGCAAGACGACCGGGCCACCCGAGGCGCCCGAGGGCGACGACGACACCGTGATCGTCGCCGTGCCCGATCGCTCGTTCGCGTACGACGGCCGCGAGCGTGTGTTCTATCGGACGCGCGAAGGCGACGGGCTCGACGAGATCGCGGCCACGTTCGGCGTGCGCGGCGACGAGCTCACGGAGTGGAACAATCTCGACGCGACGGCGAAGCTGCACCCGCGCATGGTGCTGCAGATCTTCGTGCGTAAGGACTTCGACCCCGTGGGCGTGTTGCTGCTCGACCCGGGGAGGGTTCGCGTCGTCACGCTGGGATCGGACGAGTTCCTCGAGCTCGAGGCGGCGCGGCGGGGGAAAAAGCGGCTCACCGTGATGGCGAAGGTGGGCGACACGCTCGTGAAGCTCGGGCGGCGCTATGGGCTCACGCCCGGGGATCTCGCGCGCATCAATCGGTTCTCGTACAACACGGAGCTGCACGAGGGGCAACGCATCGTCGTGTACTCGCCCACGGGCGAGCCGCCGCGCGAGGTGGCCATGGGCCTGACGCCCGAGCCGAAGCGGCCGAAGGGCGTCGCCGCGTTGGGCTCGACGGGAGCGCGCGCGCAGGGCAAATCCGGCGGGACGAGGCGCGTCGCGACCAAGGCGGCGCCCGCGAAGCTCGCGGCGCGCACGACCGAAAAGTCCGGCGCGAAGCCGTTCGGGCTGAAAGCTCCCCCCGCCGTGAAGGCTTCGTCGCGCGCCGCGGTCGCGAAGCCGGCCACGCCTCCCAAGAAGAAGTAACGGCCGTGGCGCGGGTGCGCGTCGGCGCCGAGCAGGAAGGACAGCGCCTCGATCACGTCGTCGCGCGCGCTCTCGGCGCGGCCACCTTCGCGGAGGCGCGTCGATTGATCGACGCCGGAGGCGTGCGCGTCGACGGACGCGTCGCGCGCAAAGGCGTGCGCGTCGTCGCGGGGCACGCGATCGAGATAGACGAGGTCGCGGGCGTCGCGGGCATCGAGCCCGATGCCACGGTCGGCGTTCGGTGGCTCCACGTCGACGACGCGCTCGTCGCGATCGACAAGCCGGCGGGCGTGCCTTCGCACCCCTTGCGCGCGGGCGAGCGCGGCACGGCGGCGAACGCCATCGTCGCGCGGTTCCCGGAGTGCGCGGCGGCGTCGGAGGATTCGCGCGAGGGCGGTCTCGCGCACCGGCTCGACAACGAGACGAGCGGCGTGCTCGTCGCGGCGCGCTCACGCGCGACGTGGGAGGCGCTGCGCGTCGCGATGCGCGCGGCCGCCTGCGAGAAGACGTACCTGGCCGAGGTCGTGGGCGCGCCGTCCGACGCGGGCGTCGAGACGGCGTCCATCGGCCGCTCGGGGCGGCGCGGCGGGCGCGTGCGCGTGGGCGCGGGCCGCGGGCTGCTCACGGCGCGCACCGAATGGGAGGTCGTCGAGCGGCGCGGCGCGACGACGCTCGTGCGCGCGCGGCTACACGCGGGCCGCGCGCACCAGGTGCGCGCGCACCTGGCCGCGGCGGGCTTCCCGATCGTGGGCGACGAGATCTACGGCGTGGCGGCGCCGCCCGCGTCCGACGGCGCGCGCCTGCGGCTGCACGCGCACACGATCGCGCTGCCGCACCCGACGACGGGCGCCGCGCTTTTGATCGAAGCGCCGCCGCCCGCGTGGGCCATAATTCGCGCGTGAAGCGCGCCATCATCCTGCAACACACGACGACCGAGGGGCCGGGGCGCGTCGCGGAGTTGCTCGCGGCGCGCAAGATCGAGCTCGACGTGCGCCACGTCTATAAGGGCGACGCCGTGCCCGAGCGCCTCGCGCCCGGTGAGCTCGTCGTCGCCATGGGCGGGCCCATGGGCGTCGGTGACATCGACGATCCGCGCTACCCGTTCATCGCGCAGGAGATCACGCTGCTGCGCGAGGCGATCGCGCGCGATCGGCCCGCGCTCGGGATCTGCCTGGGCGCGCAGATGCTCGCCGCGGCGGCGGGCGCGCGCGTGTATCCGAACACGCGGCGTGGCGCCGACGGGGCCGCCGTCATCGCGCGCGAGGTAGGCTGGGGGCAGGTCGACCTCGCGCCCGCGGCGCACGAGCCCGCGCTCGCAGGACTGCGCGCCAAGGAGATGGTGCTGCACTGGCACGGCGACACCTTCGATCTGCCGCGCGGCGCTGTTCCGCTCGCGTCGACGCCCGTCTGCCGCAACCAGGCCTTTCGCCTCGGATGGAAGCAGTTCGCGCTGCAGTTTCACTGCGAGCTCGCGGCCGACGACGTCGCCATGTGGGTGCGCGAGGACGCCGACTACGTGCGCGAGGCCAACGGCGCCGACGGCGGCGCGCGCATCCTCGCCGACACGGCGCGCTGCTACGCCGAGGCCAGGCCCGCGTGGGACCGCCTGCTCGGCAACATCATCGGGCAAATGCTCGACTGAAAAGCGCGGGTCTTCGCCGAGTCGTCGCTTGCAATTGCGCGCGCGCCGAGAATAGTAGGGCGCATGGCGCCGCCGCAGAAATTCACCCTCGGCCTCGTGCAGATGCGTTGCTCGACGGATCCGCGCGACAACCTCGAGCGCGCCATCGTGCGCGTGCGTGAGGCGGCCAAGGAAGGCGCGCAGGTCATCTGCCTGCCCGAGCTCTTTCGCTCTCAGTATTTTTGCCAGACCGAGGACCACGCGAACTTCGATCTCGCCGAGCCGATCCCGGGGCCGTCGACCGAGGCGCTCGCGCGCGTCGCGAAGGAGGCGAAGGTCGTCGTCATCGGGTCGCTGTTCGAGCGGCGCGCCGCGGGCCTGTACCACAACACCGCCGTGATCTTCGACGCCGACGGCAGCACGCGCGGCCTCTACCGCAAGATGCACATCCCCGACGACCCGGCCTTCTACGAGAAGTTCTACTTCACGCCGGGCGATCTCGGCTTCCGCGCGTTCGACACGGCGCACGGGCGCATCGGCACGCTCGTGTGCTGGGATCAGTGGTACCCCGAGGGCGCGCGGCTCACGGCGCTCGCGGGCGCCGACGTGCTGTTCTACCCGACGGCCATCGGGTGGCACCCGGCTGAAAAGGCCGAGTTCGGCGCGGCGCAGGCGTCGGCGTGGCAGACGATCCAGCGCGCGCACGCCATCGCGAACGGCGTCTACGTCGCGGCCATCAACCGCGTCGGACTCGAGAAGCCGAACAAATCCGACGGAACGGGCGACGGCGCGGGCATCGAGTTCTGGGGCGGCAGCTTCGTCGCCGATCCGTTCGGCGTCGTGCTGAAGGAGGCGTCGCGTGTGGACGAAGAGACGCTCATCGTCCCGTGCGATCGCCGCCACCAGGAGACCGTGCGTCAGCACTGGCCGTTCCTGCGCGATCGCCGCATCGACGCCTACGGTGACATCACGCGCCGGTTCATCGACGAATGAGCCCCGCGACGAAGTCGGACTCGGCGTCGACGCCGGCGGCGCTCGGCTTTCACATGCCGGCGGAGTGGGAGCCGCACGAGGCGACGTGGCTCGCGTGGCCGCACGAGGCGGCCGACTGGCCCGGCAAGCTCGCGCCCA
>DATAZS010000198.1:0-4495 GCA_036271915.1 Polyangia bacterium | reverse complement strand
AGCGCGCGCAGGCCGTGCAGAACGTGCTCAGCAAAGACGTCCTCGGCGCGGCGGGCCGCCTCTATCTCGTCGCGCCCCAGCTCGGCAGCTCGGGCGGGCGCGTCGAGCTCAAGCTCAAGAAGGACTGACGTGGCGGCCCGTGATACAGTGCGCGCGTGGCCGCCGTCCGCTCGCCCCTTCGTGTCGCCCTCCTGGCGGCCGCGGTCGCGCTGACGCTCCTCGCGCCGGCGATCGCCCACGCGGACACGGCGCGCCTGCGTGAGGCCCGCGCCCACTACGAGCAGGCCGTCGCCGACTACAACCTCGACGAGTACGCGCCCGCGCTCGCCGAGTTCCGCGAGGCGTATCGGATCAAGCCCGACCCGTCGTTCCTCTTCAACATCGCGCAGTGCCACCGCAAGCTCGGCCAGAACGAGGCGGCCCTCGACTTCTATCGCAAGTACCTGCGCACCCTGCCCGACGCGCCCAACCGCGCCGACGTCGAGCACATGATCGCCGAGCTGCACGCCAAGGAGACGGCGCCGCAGCCCGAGGCGACGCCGACGCCCGCGCCCGCCGCGGCGCCGACGCCCGCGCCTGCCCCGCCTCCGCAGCTCGCCGCGCCCGCGCCCGAGGTCACGCTCGTCGCGACGCCCGCGCCGCCGCCGCCCGCGACGCCCGTCTACAAACGTTGGTGGTTCTGGACCGGCGTCGGCGTCATCGTCGCGAGCGCCGTCGTCATCGGCGTCGTCGCGAGCTCGAAGGGGCCGCAGCCCTACTCCGGAACGCTCGGCCCCAACCTGTCCCTCGGGGTGAAGTAGTGCGCGGGCGCTCTCTCGCGGGCCTCGCGCTGCTCGCGCTCGCCGGCTGCCATTCGCCGGTCACCGAGGTCGTCGTCGTCATCGACACGGATCTGTCGACGCCGCGCGAGGCCGATACGCTGCAGCTGCAGATCTCGAGCGCGAACGCGAACGCGTCGCCGAGCTTCGGAGGATTCACCGGTCAGCCTTTGCCGAAGTTTCCCGCGACGATCGGCCTCGTGCCAGGCCCCGGCGCCCTCGCGCCGTTCTCGGTCACGGCGACGCTGCTCCTCACGAGGGCCCAAACCCACGAGCAAGACATCGTCGTCGCGCGCCAGGCCACCAACGTCCAGTTCGTCGCTGGCCAGACGCGCGCGCTCGTGCTCACGCTGCTGCGCGCCTGTGCGTGCAAGGGCACGAACTGTCCCGACCCCACGGTGGCGCCCGGGTGCGCCGACCTCGCGGCGCCGACGCTGACGTCGTTCGATCCCAACGACATCTCTGGTCTCGATCGCACTGATGGCGGCGTCTCAACTGACGCCGCGGCGGACGTCATGGTCCACCGAGACGCCGCGCGCGACCAGATCGTCGAGGCGGCCGAGGACACCGCGGCCGACCGCACCGTCGAAGCGGGAAAGGACGCGCTCCAAGACGCCGCGCGCGATCTGGTCGTCGACGTCGAGCCCGCCGACGTCGGCCAAGAGACGGCGCCCATGAAGCTCGCCCTCGGCCACGCGTGCAGCGCGGCTGCGCAGTGTCAGAACGCCCTCTGCGTCGACGGCGTCTGTTGCGAGAACACCTGCGCGTGCGGAACCTGCGGCGTCGGCGGCCACTGCGCTCCGGCGTCGGCGGGAACGGATCCGCGCGGCGCGTGCGGCCTGTACACCTGCGACGGCGCTGGGGCGTGCGTCACGTCGTGTCCCCAGGAGTACGGCGTCTGCGCGCTCCCGTGCGCCGTGGGCGCCACCTGCGACGGCAACGGTCACTGCATCGCGACGGTCTCGCGGCTGGGATACTGCGTCGTCGGGACGTGCACGTGCCAGCAGGGCCTCACGTGCCAGCCGCAGGACGGCGGCGGCCCTGGCGTCTGCCTCTAGCGAATGAACAGGCGCGGCGCGCGCCCCGAGCGGTCCCAGGGCGCGCCGCGTGAGTCGCTCCCCTAGTTGAGAGGCGACGGAAAGATGCCCGACGTGCAGATCATGTACGTCATGTGATTCGGCGTGAGCGCGCGCATGTCGGGCAGCGCGAACGTCGTCCGGCCGTCGCCGCCGTAGAGCGTGCCGAGGAGCGAGAACAGCGCCGGGTTATCCTGGATCTGAAGGATCTGCCCCATGGCCGGCGTGCCGGGGCTCCAGCGCGTCGCCGTCAGGATCATCTGTCCCAGCGTGCACGTCTCGCCGCTGCTCGGCACCGAGAGGCCGACGTCCTGGCCGAGACCAGGCACGGTCCCCGCGGGGCCAGCTGGACCCACGGGACCCGCCGGACCCGCCGGACCCGGCGCGCCATTCGCGCCGTTCACGCCATTCGCTCCCTTGGCGCCAGCGGGGCCAGCAGGACCTGCGACGCCAGCGGGACCTTGCGGGCCCGTCAGACCGATCGGGCCCATCGCGCCCGTCGCGCCCTGAGGACCAGTGGGACCCGCGGGTCCCTGCGGGCCGGGAGGTCCTTGCGGACCGACGGCGCCACCAGCGGCCCCACCAGCGCCCGCCGTTCCGGCGCCCGCCGTTCCAGCGCCCGCAGTTCCGCCACCCGCTCCACCGGCGCCACCCGCTCCACCAGCACCACCCGCGCTGCCGCAGCTCGTGCCCGTGCCCGTGAAGTTCGCCGTGTGGTTCACGCCGACGCGCGTGAAGGTCTGCGGCGCCGAAAACGTGCACCCGGCGAGCGTCGCCGTCACGGTGTACGTCTGCCCCGACGCCACCGAGAACGAATACGTCCCCGTCGCGCTGGTCGCTGCCGTCGCCGTCGCGCCGCCGCTGAGGGCGATCGACGCGCCCGCGACGTCGCCCTTGGGGCCCGTCACGGTTCCCGAGATCGTGAGCGTCGTGATCGCGGAGGTCGTGTCGACGACCGAGGGGTCCGACTGCGCCGCCCCGTTGCATCCCATGCCCACCAACATCAACGCCACCGGCACCAACACCGCCATCCGCGCCACCTGCCTACGTTCCCCATTGATCGGTCTCATCACGATGTCTCCTCCAAATTAATGACGTGAGCAGCCCCTCTGCTCACGCGGTGCCCCCTCGTAACACATCGCCCGAAGCGCCGAGGTTCCAACTGCGTCGATTTAGCGACGAGACCTGCGCCAAATCACCGCACCGAAACAGGGGCTTGCGCGGTCCTCCGTCCCGGCGCCGAGCGACCCGCGTCCAAGGCGGCGGCCGGGCGAATTTCCGCGTGGCGTCGCCAATTCGTGCGCAAGCTGTTACCCGGCGGCTGCCACGTGCGTACGGAAATGGTCAGGGCTTTGGACACCTCCAAGGACGACGCACTCATGGAGCAGTTTTGCCGTGGCGACGAAGCCGCCTTCGAGACGTTGTACGCGCGCCACGCGCCGCCCGTCCTCGCCTTCCTCACGCGCATGGTGCGAGACGCCGCGCTCGCCGAGGATCTCTTGCAGACGACGTTTCTGTCCTTCGTCCGCGCGCGCGGGCGGTATCAGCCGGGCACGACGGTGCGCGCCTGGGTGTTCGCGATCGCGGCCAACGCGGGGCGGGACGCGCTGCGCCGCCGCAAGGCGCGGCGCGAGCAACTCAGCGACACGGGCGTGCCGCCCGAGGCCGTCGCCGACGTCGCCCCGCCCGTCGATCACGCGGCGACGCGCGCCGTGCAAGACGCGCTCATGCAACTGCCCGTCGATCAACGCGAGGCCGTCGTGCTGCACAAGATGCAGGAGCTCTCGTTCGAGGAGATCGCGTCGGCGCTCGGCATCACGACAGGCGCGGCCAAGGTGCGCGCGCACCGCGGGTATCAACGCCTGCGCCTCATCCTCGCGCCGCTCGGGATCGAGACCGTGGCATGAACGGCTTCGGCAAAGACGAGACCGCCCCCGTGGCGCGCGCGCGCGCAGCGGCGCTGGCCGAGCTGCGGCGCGCGCCCGTGGCGGCGCCCTGGACGCGTCAGGCGGCGCGCGTCGTCGGCGCGTCCGTCATCCTGTGCGCGCTCGCGGCCGGCGTCGCCGTCGCGGCGTCGCTCGTCACGTTCGCGCAGGCGCCGTTCCTCGCGGCGCTGCTCGTCGTCGCCGTGCTGGGCGGCGTCGGCGCCGTCGCGCCGCGCGGGCGAAATCTCGCCGTCGTCGTCGCGCTCGCGGGCGCGCCCATCGCGATGGTCATGATCGCGTGGGCGCGCGGCGCCGGCGTACCGTCGTCGACGCCCGCGTGGGTCTGCTCCGTGAGCCACGTCGGCCTCGACCTCATCCCGCTCGCCTTCGCGCTCGCGGCGCTGCGCCAATCGGCGTGGACGTGGCCGCGCGCGCTCGCGGCCGGCCTGGGCGCGGGTGCCGTGGGCGCCTTCCTCGGCGAGCTCGCCTGCCACCAAGGCGCGCGGCACGTCCTCGTGCATCACGTCGGCGCGTGGCTGTTCGTCGCGCTCGCCTGCGTCGCGATCTCGCGCGCTTTGCCTTCGCGCTCGTTCGCGCCGTAGTGTCGGCCGCGTTGTATCGTCACGGCGTGAGCTCGAGATCCGCCGTCGCGGCCGCCGGCTGCGCGCTGGCCGTC
>DATAZS010000197.1:0-11127 GCA_036271915.1 Polyangia bacterium | reverse complement strand
ATCCGTGTACGCGCCTTACACCCACGATTTCGAGTTCGACACGTCGCGCGTCGTCGTGAAGCTCTTCGAGCACGGCGTACGCTTCGTCTCGCGGTCGGAAGCCAAGCGCTTGCTCCTTGGGCTCGAAAGGTTTCGCGAGGTCATTCTCGACTTCGCCGGCGTCGAAGGAGTGGGGCAAGGCTTCGCGGACGAGATCTTTCGCGTTTGGGCGAAAGGGCATGGCGACACCCGTCTGCGCGCCGAGAACATGACGGTTCCCGTGACGTTCATGGTCGAGCGGGCGCGCCGGGCGGCGACTAGCGCAGCGTGACGCCGTAGGTCTCGAGGATGTCGCCCGTGAGGGCGGCGAGCGCGACATCGCCCTCGAGCAGGTCGGCCGTCGCGCGCGCGAGGCTCTCCTGCGCCTGCTTGAGCTCCTGCTGCCGGAGCAGGACGTCGTTGTTCGTCGACGTGCCGACCTGGAAGCGCGCCATCTCGGCCTTGAGGTTGTCCTCCGAGAACTTCACGGCCTCGCGCCCGTAGTCGAGCCGCGCGCCCGCCGAGCGAATCTGCGCCGCCATGCGCGCGACGGTGTCGCGGATCGACAGCTCGAGATCGCGCGCGTCGAGCTCGGCGCTGTCCTCCGTGGCGCGGGCCACCTCCTCGGTGCCGCGGGCGGCGCGGTTTTGCACGGGCAGCGTGAAGTTGAAGCCGATCGAATACTCGCGATCGTCCCACTCGAAGAGCTGGTGGATGCTCGTGCCGAGATCGTGGTTGCGGCCGCCCTCTGAGGCCAGGGCGACGATGTTGACGAGCGGGCGCATCGAGTCGCGCGCGACACGCACGTCGCTCTGCGTGAGCTGAAGTCCCAGCTTGATCGAGCGCAGCGCCGGGCTCGCCGCGAGCGCGTGCTTGGTCTCGACGTCGACGTCGACGTCGTGCCTGGTCGCCGCGAGCGCGTCGGCCGCCTTGTAACCGACGAAGGCGCCCGGCACGGCGGCGCCAAACAGCCGCTGCAGGTCGAGCGCGCGTCCCATGCGCGCCTGCTCGGAGGTCGCCTCGGCCTGCTCGGCCGTCGCGATCGCGCGCCGCACGGCGGCGGCCGCGAGGTCGCCCATCTTGCCGACCTGCACCTGCGCCTCCGTCGTACGCAGTTGCTCGCGCGCGAGCTGCTCGGAGAAGCGCTGGATGTCGAGGTCCTGCGTTTGGTAGGCGAGCTCCCAATACGCGATGATCGTGTCGCGCACGGTGTTGGCGGCTTGGGCCTGGCGGTTGAGCAGCGTGAGGTCCGCGCTGATGCGCGCCTTGCGCAGATTGGCCTCGGCGATCTCGCGGCCGAAGCCGCGCAGCACGGGCTGCGTGAAGGTCAGCGTCGCCGAGGGGACGTAGACGTAGCAGGAGGCCTGCGCCGCGGCCATCATCGCGGCCATCGTCGTACTGGTGGTCGTGGTCGCGGGCGGCGTCACGCCGCACGTGAAGAGCTGCGTCGACGTCGAGCCTCGGCCCTGCAGCGCGAGCGTGAGGTTTCCGCCCGATTCGAGGGCCCGCGTGAGCGACAGATCGAAGACGGCGCCGTGCGTGGAGCCGGCCGACTGGTCGCCCTGGCCGAGGCTCGGGTTGACGTTGCGCGAGTAGGTCCCGTCGCCCGCGAGCACGAAGTCGAAGGTCCCGAGCTGCGTGACGACGTTGCCTTCGCTCGTGCGCAGCGCCACGTTCTGCTTGAGCAGTTGAATGTTGCCCGTGGCGGCGCGCGTGATCGCGTCGCGCAGCGAGAGCCCATCGGGCTCGGGCGCGCCCGTGGGAGAGGGGACGTCGACGGCGCGCGGGAGGCCGTTCGCCTGGGCAGCGCGCGCGTCCGACGCGGAGAGGCTCGCGACGATGACGAGCGCTACGAGGGCCGAACGCATGAGCGCACGGATACTACCTCGGCGATCACGCGCGCGCCGTGTGCGATGTCACGGGAACATGCCTGCGCCCCACTCTTGTCGTCAGAGGCGCCACCCTGCTACCGTCGGCAACTTGAGCAGCCGATCGAATCACCACTTTGAGCAAGACCGCCTTCGCCGATCGAGCGGCCGATGCGAGAGCAAGACCGCCTTCGCCGATCGAGCGGCCGCGTGAATCACCACGCCGAGCGAGACCGGCTTGGCCGATCGAGCGAGCGCCGGGGGCGCGGGATCCTCCCAGGGTCCCGATCCATTTGCTGCTCGAACTGCCATCCCGAGCGAGACCGGCTTGGCCGATCGAGCGAGCGCCGGGGGCGCGGGACCCTCTCAGGGTCCCGATCCAAATGAAACGCGCGCTGATTCTCGTCGTCGTGCTCGCGGGGCTCTGGGGGCTCGCGCTCATCGTGGGGCGAGCGAACACGGGGGGGCCTGTCGTCTCGCCGTACGTCGGGCAGAAGGGCGCGTCGCGCGCGAAGGCGTCCGGCCTCGGCGTGTCGCTGCGGCGCGGAGCCGACGTGGGGCCGCTCGCGCCGGGCACGTCCCTGCGTGCGGGCGACGCGCTCCACTTCACGGTGCGCGCCGAGGGGCCGCGCTACCTCATCGTGCGCATGCGCGACGGCGCGGGCGACGCGACGACGATCTTCCCCGCGGGCGCGTCGCAGGCCGCCCTCGTTCAGCCGGGCGAGGCGCTCCCCGTGACGCCGACGATAGCGCCAGGCGCGGGCAAGGTCGTCGTCACGGCCGTGTTCGCGGACCACGCGTTCGCGCTCGAAGGGGCGCGCGGCGGAGACACCGAGGTGATCGACTTCGTCATGGAGAAGGAGTAGGGGAGACAGCCGCAGCGCCGATGTCGACGTCGCGGGAGGGATCGTCGGTGAGAGGGAGGGGGGTGGTCGCTCAGCTCGTCGTGGTCTTCGCGCTCACCGCGAGCTCGAGCGCGTTCGCACAGAACGGGACGACGCCCGCGGGCACGGCGGCCGCCGCGCTTGCGCCGTCGCCTCCAAGCCCCGTGCTCGTGGCCGGTTTGTCCTTGCTCTGCCCTGGCTGCGGTTACATCTACCTGGGTCAGCCGGCGCGCGCCGTCGGCTACCTGCCCGTCGCCGCGGGCCTCGTCGCCGCGGGCCTCGTCGTCGTCAAGAACAGTCCGCGCGATTCCGACGGCGATCGGAGCGAAGGGCGTGGCGCGCCCCTGCTCTCGGCCGCGCAGAACCTCTGGTTCTACGGGATCTACGCGAGCTATCGCGACGCGCGCCTCGCGCGCGGCGACGCGGGCGCGCGCTTCCCCGTTGCGCGCGAGGATCTTGGCGATCTGCTGTTCGCGCCGTTCAATCCGCGCGTGCTCAAGAGCCCGTGGGTCTGGGCCGGCGTTCCGCTCATGCTGACGGCGGCCGTGGGCGCGAGCTACGCCTTCTCGAAGGCGTCACCGTCGTCGGACTCGACGTCGTCGTCGATGCGCACGCTGGGCGACGGCGGCGGCGTCCAGTTCTTCGGCAAGCACTACGGCACGCGAACCGGCTTCGTGCTGGGCGATGCCTACAACGTCAGTCTCTATCTACCCGTGGGCGTGGGCGAGGAGGCGCTGTTTCGCGGCGTCGTGCAGGCAGGGCTCAGCGAGACGCCGCTCGGCCTTTGGGGCGGGTGGGCCGTGGGCTCGGCGATCTTCGGCGCCGTGCACGCGATCAACTACATCGGCGTTCAAGACGGCTTCGAGAAAGCCGCGTTCGCCGTGCCCTACCTCATGCTCACGGGCAGCTACCTCGGCTTCCTCTACATCCACAGCAACTTCTCGCTCAAGCAGGGCGCGGCGGTTCACTTTTGGTACGACTTCCTGCTCGGCACGCTCGACTTCGTCGCCGATCCAGATCACCAACCGTTCGTCGCGCACTTCGGGATGCCCTTTTGATGGCTTGATCAGCGTTTCAGGATCGCGGCGACGAAGCTGGGGCGGAGGTAGAAGCCGCACTTGCCGACGCGCGTGGGGGCACCGTCGGCGTCGTAGCCGTCACGCGTGTCGGCGGCGTTGCGGCCCTTGGGCCTGACCTGCAGCGCGGTGCCGAGGTGGCCCGTGATGTCGTCGGCGCGGCCGAGGCGGAAGAAGCCGCGCACGAACAGCTCGAAGTCGGCGCGCAGCTGTCGCTCCTCGCGTGCGTCGGGCGTCCACAGGCGCACGGCGGACACGCGACGCTCGCCCACGGAGCGCGCGCCCGTCGGCACCTCGAGCGCGACGAACAGCACGCGCGCGAGCTTGGCGCGCACGTAGCTTCCGTCCCACGACTCGGCCGCGATCGCGACGGGATCGATCTGACAGACGGCCGTCGACTCGAGCGGCACGCCCGCGGCGTCGACGGGCACCGTCTTGAGCTCGACGCCTAGCGCCGCGAAGTCGGGGCCGCGCGCGCCGCCCGGCGCCACGCCCAGCTCGAGCTCGAGGATGCGCCCCGACCAGCCCTTCGTGCGCACGCGGCCCGCGGGCACGGGGAGCCCCAGCGCGTCGGCCAGCTCTGCGAGCTCGACGCCCACGAGGGCACGCGCGTGCGCGAGCAGCTCGGCGAGCGTCTGTTCGCTCGAAGCGCCGCGCTCCGCCTCGACGTCCATGCGTCCTGACCCTGATTCAAATTCGGGGCAACGTCCAGGCCGCACGCACGCGTGAGCCGCCTGCGCACGATCCGCTAGGGCTTGCCGTCGTCGGGACGGCAGCGCTCGCCGGCCGGATAGTCGGGGTGGTAGTGGTGCTTCTGCGGGCGCGTCACGCACGCGAGACACTGCGCGCGCTCACCTTCCTTCTGGGTGCCGGGGAGCCGTTCGCACTGTTTGGGCGTGCGCGACTCGTGTCCGTTGGAGTGGGCGGTCGCGATGGAACCGATGAGCATGGCCGCGAACAGCGTGAGTCCAAGCGTCAGCGATCGTTTCATGGCGACAAGGGTCGTCGAACTGTGTCGCGCGTGTCAACGCGTCGTCGAAGACGAGCGACTGTGCGATTGCTAATTTGGAGCGCGAGGCCGATCGCTTCATGACAAGCTGGCGGACGTTTCATGCCGTTCACCGTCGCGCACACGATCACGGCGATCCCGCTGCGGCGTTTGGTCGGGAGGCGGGCCGTCCCGTCGGCGCTCGTCATCGGCGCGATGGTGCCCGACTTCCGCCACCTCGTCCCCCGGTTCGACTCACTGGGGACGCACACGCTCGCGTCGCTCCTTTGGTTCACGTTGCCAGTCGGCCTCGCAACCTACCTGCTCTATGACGCCGTCCTGCGCGAGCCTGCCCTCACGTTGCTGCCGTTGGCCATCCGCCGGCGAATGGGGCGCTTCATCCGACCGCCCGAGACCGGTCCGCGTCCGAGCCTCGTGCTCGTCGCGCTCTGTCTCGTCATCGGCGCGCTCACGCACCTCGCGTGGGACGAGCTCACGCACCGTGAGACGTTCGTCGTCGAACACTTCCAGCGCTTCTTCTGCGTGACCTTGTGGCACCGCGGACGTCACTACCTGTACGTCTACAGGGTGATCCAGTACGGCAGCTCGGTCGCCGGGCTCGTCGTGCTCGCCGCGTGGTGCCGACGGTGGCTCGCGCGCCAACCCGTCGACGAATCGATCGGGCCCGGCGGGACCGCCGTGGAGCGAGCGCTCGGCGTCGCGCTCGTTCTCGGCTTGCCGGTGATCGCGGTGCTCGTCGAGCTTGTCGTGGCGCTGCGCGCCGGCCAATGGATCGGCCTGGCGGCTGGCTACTCCGTGAAGATCGCCATGCGGTCTTTCGCCGTGGGGGTCCTGGCGTTCGCGCTCGTGTCGCACGTTCGGCGCCGGCGCGTCGCCGCGTAGGCGCGCGTCAGTCCTCGGCGCCCTTGCGGAACTTCTGCGGGCCGAGGCCGAACTTCTTGATCCAGCGCCACACGGCGGCGCGGTGCTTGCCGAGCTCGCGCGACACGTCGGCGACGTTGCCCTCGTAGCGACGCAGCAGCTCCTCGAGCTGCGCGGGCGTGGGCGAGGGCCCCGAGGCGCGTCGCGCCGCCGCGGCGGGCGCCGTCTCGATGGCGCGCGCGATGGGCTCGGGCAGATCGCGCAGGCCGATGGGCTTGACGCCCGCCGAGAGCACGGCGGCCGTCGTCACGATCTTCTCGAGCTCGCGCACGTTGAGCGGCCACGTGTGCAGGCACAGCGCGCGAAAGGTCGGCTGATCGAACGACACGTTGGGCGTCGCGCGCAGGAAGTACGCGACGAGCGCGCCCAGATCCTCGATGCGACTGCGCAGCGGCGGCAGGTGGATGGGCGCGGCGCCGAGGCGCGCGACGATGTCGTCGCGAAGCCCGCCCGGACCGCGGCCCGCACCCGTCAAGCTCGAGGTCCGGTTCGTCGCGGCGATGATGCGCACGTCCATGCGGCGCGGCCGCGTCGCGCCGAGCGGCGTGAGCTCGCGATCCTGGAGAAACCGCAGCAGCTTGATCTGCGCCTCGCCCGTCATCTCGCCGATCTCGTCGAGGAACAGCGTGCCGCCCTCGGCCTCCTCGATGAGGCCGGGCTTCGCGGCGTGCGCCGTCGAGTGCGCGCCCTGGCGATACCCGAACAGCTCGCTCTCGACGAGATCGCGCGGGATCGCGGCGCAGTTGATGGCCATGAAGCGGCCCTTGCGACCGCTCGTGCCGTGCACGGCGCGCGCGTAGACCTCCTTGCCCACTCCCGTTTCGCCCACGATGAACAGCTCGCTCTCGGAGGGCGCGAGGCGCCGCAGGCGATCGCACGCGACCGCGAGGCCGGGCGACACCGTCGCGACGGGACCGAGCGGCGTGACGAGCTCGGTCTTCATGGCCTCGACCTCGAGGGCCGAGGCGAGGCGAAAGATGGCGACGTGGTTTCCGAAGAAGATGAGCGCGCCGTCGCGCAGCTTCGTGCGCTCCGTGAGGCGCGCGTTGTCGAGCCACGTGCCGTTCTTGCTGCCGAGATCCTCGAGCTCCCAGCCGCCCGCGACGCGCGTGAGGCGCGCGTGCTGTCCCGAGACGACGGTGTCGTTCAGCACGAGCGCGTGCGATCCCGGCCGCGTCTCGTCGGGCGCGCGTCGCCCGACGACGAGCTCCTCGCCGAGGAGCTGCAGCCGCGTCTTCGCGGGCAAGCCCGGCGTCTCGGCCGCGCCCACGACGAGCAGCACGCCGCGATCTTTGTGCTCGCCGGGCGTGAGCGGCGACTGAACGGCCGTCAGCGTCTGGTCGGCCCGGTTCGTCATGCCGCCGAGCCTATCACTGCTAATGGCACGCGAGGCGCGCGAGGCGCGGCGTCGTCTCCCACAGCGCGTCGTCCTCTCCGAGCTGACCCGCGTCGTTGGCGCCCCAACACCACACGCTGTCGTCGCGGCGCAAGGCGCACGTGTACGCCGCGCCCGCGGCGAGCGCGGTCACGTCGGTCAACCCGTCGACGGGCTGAGGTGTCGGGCTCGACATCGAGAGGCCGCCGCCCAGCTGCCCGTCCTCGTTGGCGCCCCAGCACGACACGCCGCCACCGTCGACGATCGCGCAGCTGTGCGCGGCGCCGGCCGCGACGCCGCGCGCGCCCGTGACGTCGCGAACGACGACGGGCCCACGTTGAATCGCCGTGTCGCCCGCGCCGAGCTGGCCATCGCCGTTGGCGCCCCAGCACCAGACCTGTCCGTCGCCGGCGAGCGCGCACGAGTGCGCCGCGCCCGCGACGACGGCCGATGCCAGTGTCGACGTCGCGCCCAACGTCACCGTCACGGGCAACGCGCTCGACGACGTCGCGCCGTCGCCCAGCTGTCCGTCCGTGTCGCGGCCCCAGCAGCGCAAGGTCCCATCTGTGAGGTGCGCGCACGCGTGGTCCGCGCCCGTCGCGACGGCGTCAATCGCCAGGAGCGGCGTCTTGCCGTCGGCGCCGAGGACCGCAGCGGGCTTCGCGCGATCGGTCATCGTGCCGTCGCCCAGCTGGCCGTCGTCGTTCGCGCCCCAGCACGACGCGGTACCGTCCGCGAGGGCCGCGCACGTGTAGGCGTCGCCGCCGCTCACGGCGGTCGCGCCCGCGGGCAACGTGACGAGCGTCGGCGAATGCGTGTCTATCGACGTGCTCGGTCCGAGCTGGCCCGCGCTGCCGCGGCCCCAGCACCACAGCCCACCGCCGTCGGCGATCGCGCAGCTGTGCACGAGCCCGGCGGCGACGGTGACGGCGTCGATCTCACCTTTGACGGGCGTCGCCGTCGTGCGGTCGTCGGTCGTCGCGTCGCCGAGCTGCCCGGCTTGGTTGGCGCCCCAGCAGGTGGCCCGCTTCGTGTCGGCGCCCGTCACGCTTTTCTCGATCGTCGCGACGCAGACGTGCTGGCCACCGGCCGCGAGATCGACGGCGCCCGCGACGGAGGCGACGGGGGCCGCGCGCGCACGCACGACCTCGCGCCCCGTGCCGAGCTCGCCGTAGTGATCGTCGCCCCAGCAAAACACGGCGCCCAGCGCGTCGCGCGCGCAGCTGAAGGATCCGCCCGCGACGATCGCGACGCTCGCGCCGAGCCCGCTCACAGGCGACGGGATCGGCAGCGCGCTCGTCGAGCCCTCGCCCAGCTGTCCGTCGGCGTTGGCGCCCCAGCACAGCGTCGTGCCGTCCTGTCGGATCGCGCAGGTGTGCGCATCGCCGGCCGCGACGGCGATCGCGTCGGGCACGAGGGGAACGGGCACGGGCAGTGATTCGGCCGTCGGCTCTTCGTGTCCGAGCTGGCCCGTGCCGTTGGCGCCCCAGCAGTACAGGCCGTCGGCGCGCGTCGTCGCGCACGTGTGCAGCAGGCCCGCGGCGACGGCCGTCACGGACCCGAGCATGCGGGCCTGCACGGGCCGTGGCCGCGCCGTGAGCGTGCCGTCGCCCAGCTGACCGCTCGCGTTCGCGCCCCAGCACCACAACGTCTCGTCGTCGCGCAGCGCGCACGCGTGCTGACCGTCCGCCGACGCCGCGATCGACCGGATGCCGATGAGCGCGAACACGAACGTCGGGGCGCGCGCGGACGTCGCGGGGCCGCCGTCGCCGAGCTGGCCGACGCTGTTGTCGCCCCAGCACTGCGCCGTCCCGTCCCCGAGCACGGCGCAAGAGAACGCCTCGCCCGCCGCGACGGCGACCGCCGTCGTGATGCCGTCGACCGCGATCGGCGTCGCGCGCGCGGGCCCGCCGCCGTCGCCCAGCTGCCCGGCGTCGTCCGCGCCCCAGCACAGCACGGCGCCACCCGCGACGGCGCACGTGTGTCGGGCGCCCGCCGCGATCGCGGTCGCGCCCGCCACGCCCGCGACGGTGGCTGTCGTCGCCCGCGGCGTGCGCGTCATGTCGCCGAGCTGGCCGTCGTCGTTGCGGCCCCAGCACGACACCGTCGCGTCGTCGCGCAGCGCGCACGCGTGCTCGACGCCTGCGGCCAGCGTGACGAGCGCGTTGTCGGCGCACGTCGCGCCGACGCACGCCCTCGATCCGTCGCCTTCGTTATCGAGATAGCGTCGGCCCGAGGTGCAGCCGGGATCGATCGCGCTGCAGCGGCCGTCGATCTCGCAGAACGCTCCGTCACCGCACTGCGCGTGCTTGTCGCAGTGATAGTCGGCGCGCGGCAAGCAGCCCAGCTGAAGCGCGGCGAGCGCGAGCGCCGCGCGCCGCGTGCCGCTCAAAACGATCCCCCGAGCGCGAGACCGCCGGAGACGATCGTGAGCGTGGCGCGCGCGCGGCGCTCGTGCCGGACCCAGGCGTAGCGCGCGATCCCCGCGACGACGAGCGCGCCGCCGCCGACCATTCCCACGACGCCGATCATGTGACGCGTGTCGGCCGAGGCGCGCGCGGCGTCGTAGGCGCTCTTCGTCGATATGGGCGCGTCCGCGCTCGGAGCCGCCGCGAACGCAGCCGCGAGGAAGCCGCCCCCGACGGCCAATCCGACGACGCCCGTCGCGAGGAGCGCCGCGCCCCACCGATCGTGCGTCCACGGTGGCGGCGGCACAGGCGGCGGCGCCTTGACGACGACGGGCGCGGGCGGCGGCGTGCGCTTCTCGGCCGCCATTTGCTGCGCGCAACGCCCGAGCGCGATCTGCGTCGCGCTCGCTTGCACGGCCGGCGGCTGCATCTCCAAGAATCGCTGATAGAGCGGGACGGCGCCACGGCAGTCACCCGCGAGTCGCCGCGCCTGCGCGTTCGCGAACAGGAAATCGCGCCGTGGTTCCAGTGCGAAGCCTTGCTCGAACGCCCCGATGGCCGTCGCGTAATCCTTCGCTTGATAGGCGGCGAGGCCGCGATCGTAGAGTGCGCGCGTCTCGGGCCGCATGAGCGTGTCGACCTCGTCGTCGCGTGGCGCCGCGTCGGCATCGGCGGCCCACGCGCGCGACGGCCGCACCGACGCGCACAGCAGCGCGACGACGAGCCAGGCGCACGCGCCGCTAGGGCGGAACCGGCGAGTCGGGATCCCACGCGTGCAAGCGCGACTCGGCGCTGGGCGCCGCGGGCGTGGACGGCAGCCGCGATCGGCCGCGGCCACCGCGTCGGGGCGCGCCCTTGTCCGAGCCTCTGACGACGGAGCTGCCGACATTGGTGGTCGCGACGGGAGCGGAGGGAGCGAGATGCGCCTCCACGATATTCCCCGCGGGGGCGGCTGTCGAGACATCGGTCGCGCGCGGCGCCGAAACGGGCTGCTCCAACTTCACCTGCTTGTTGGCCTGCTTGTTGGCCTGCTTGTTGACCTGCTTGTTGGCCTGCTTGTTGGCCTGGCTCTCCTGTCTCGCGTTCAAGGTGGGCGGCTCCGTGCGCCGCCTGTGCCGCGACTCCGCGAGCAGGCCGCCCGTCACCGTGAGCGCGAGCAGCGCCGCGACGGCGACGGCCCGCCGCGTCTCGCGGCCCGGCGTCACGCGCCTCGTCGCGGCGAACGCGTCCGTCGCCGTTCGCGGCGCCGCAGCCGTGGGTCTCCGCGCCTCGCGCTCCGCGAGGTGATCCGCGAGTGACTTGCCCGCGCGCTGCGCCGCGTGCCAGGCCGCGAGATCGTCGGCGAAGAGCCGCTGCACGAAGGCCGCGAGCGCGACCGTCGAGACCTCGAGCCGTTCCGCGCGCGCGAAGGTCTCGAGCGCGACCTGCAGCGCCTGCGCAGTGGGGATCCGATCGGCCGGCTCGCGCGCGAGCGCGCGCATCACGATCTCGGCCAACGCGGGCGGGTACGCGCGCGCGCCCACCCACCGCGGCGGATCGGGCGGTCCGCTCACGATCTTGTTCAAGAT
>DATAZS010000196.1:0-3923 GCA_036271915.1 Polyangia bacterium | reverse complement strand
GTCGTACGGGCCCTCGAGCATGGGCGTCGTCGGCGTGCCCGTCACGAGGCGGAAGCGCGTGCCGAAGCGCCACGCGCGCCACGCGTAGCTGCCGACGAGGATGAGGTTGTGCGTCTGATCGAAGTCGGTCGGATACCAGGTCGTGCTCTGCGCGCCCGTCTGCAGCGTGCCCGCGCCCTGGTTGCTGAGCGACGCGCCGTTGACCGTGTACGCCGTCTGCTCGGACCGCGAGAGCGTGTACGCGATCCAGCCGAAGAACTTGTCCGTGAACTCGTGCTTGAGGATGAGCTCCATGCCGTACGAGCGCTCGCGGCCGCTCGGCGCGAAGCCCGGGTTGGCGTCGACGGGCTCGTTGTGGCGCCGCACGTAGTAGAAGGTCGTGTCGAGCGAGAGCTTGCTCGTGAGCAGCCGCACGAAGCCGACCGAATATTGATCGGCCCAGATCGTCGGCAGCGACGGCGTGCCGTAATGCGGATCGAGGAGCTGCGGCTGCTGCATCTGGTGGTAGATGCCGACGCCGCCCTTCCACGTTTGTTTGTCGCTCGTCTTCCAGCGCATGACGAGGCGCGGATCAATCGACGCGCGGTTCTGCTCGACGTAGCGATAAAAATCGCCGCGTACGCCCGGCGTCACGGTGATGCCGTGGCCTGGCTCCCAGATCGCGTCGGAGTAGAGCGCGAGGCCCAGCGTCCCGAGCGGGATCGTCGTCGGCATGATCTGCGGCTGCGAGCTGCCGTAGAGGCGCGTGTCGGGCGCGATGGGCACGTCGAGGTAGAGGTGGTTGAACGACTGCTCGCCGTCGAAGCCGACGTGCCACATGACGTGCTTGCCCAGCGGGCGCGACAGCTCGTCGCGCAGCTCGAGCTGGTTCTGCGACTGGTTGATGCCGACCTGACCGGCGCCGAACGTCGTGTGCTGATATCCGTAGGCGCCCGAGAGCCGGTTGACCCAACCGTGGGCCGCCGTCTTCCAGATCGCGATGACCTTGTGGAAGCCGGTCTCGGTGCCGAGGCTGAGGTCACCCGTCGACGGATCCTTCGAGACGACGTTGAGGCTGTCATTGCTGCCGAACGCGAAGATCGAGAGGCGGCCCACGGCGAGGTCGCGGTGAACGCCGGCCTGGTAGTCCCAGTAGATGGGCGCGACCGTCGTCGTGCTGCTGGGCACGACGAGCGGGATCCACAGATCGAAGTACGAGCGGCGCGCCGAGATCGAGCCCGACCACCCCTTGCCGAGCGGGCCTTCTATATAAGCCGACGAGTCGAGGAAGTTGATGTCGGCCTGCGCGTGCAGGCGCGGCGTCGCGTCCGTCGTGATGCCGACGTCGACGATGCCCGCCGTGGCGCGGCCGTACTTCACGCCGAAGTTGCCGGGGTAGAACTCGATGTCGCTGATGAGCCGCGGCGTCAGCACCGAGGGGCCGCCGAGGAAGTGATAGAGGATGGGGATCTGGTGACCCTCGACGTAGATCCCGGAGTCGCCAGGCGCCGCGCCGCGGATGACGAGCAGGCCGAGGCCGAAGGGGGTGCGCGCGACGCCGGGGAGGCTCTGCAGCACGCGCAGCGGATCGCCGAACGTGCCGGGCACGCTCGTGAGCTCGGGCTGCGCGAGCGTGTAGCGCGTCACGGCCTCCGTGGGCGGCGGTGCGCGCACCTTCGTCTCGTACGAGAGGCCCAGGCGGCGCGCGACGAGGCACTCGATGTCGGCGGGGCTCGTCGCGCTCACGACGTTGGGTGACAGATCGCGGATGCAGGGATCGTGCGCCGTGTCGGCGACGATCACGCGCAGCGCGACGCCGGGCTGCGCCTTGAGGACGAAGCGGCCGTCCTCGTCCGTCGTCGCGGCGAGCACGGCGGGCGCCTCGTTGCCGTTGGGCAGGCGCGCGATCACGGAGATCTCGGCGTCCTTGATCGGGTTGCGCGTGCCCTTCTCGCGCAGCCGGCCGCGCGCGACGATCGTGTCGGGCGGCGGCGGGGGAGACGGCGGCTCGGGCGGCGGCGGTGGCTCGACAGGCGGCGGCGGCGCGACTTGGGGCACGAAGTGCAGCGTGAACTCGATGCGGATCGCGGCGGGCTTGCCGTCGATCTCGGCGGGCGAGAACAGGTACTGCATGACGGCGTTCTTCGCCGACTCGTCGAAGCCGTGGCCCACGGGCTTGGGGACGTCGACCTTCGCGACGTGCCCCGTGGCGTCGATGTCGATGACCATCGACACGTCGGCCGACAGCTTCGCGTCGAGGGCCTCGGGCGGATAGACGGGCTCGACCGTCTTCAGCACGGCGGGCTTCTTCGTGAGCACGGGCGCGGGCGCTTGGGCGGGCGGCGGCGCCTGCAGCGGCGGCGCCCAGTCCTGCGCGCGCGCGGCGCTCGTCACGAAGCACGCGAGCGCCGCGACGGCGAGCGCGCTCGGCCCGAGGCCGAGTCTGTCCCTGGTCCGCTTCACGGCGCGCGCGTAGACATACGTGACTCGGCGACGGCGCGCCAGCTTGGCAATGGCGCCGCCGTTCGCATCATTGTCCGGGCGGGTCCCACCACTTCGACAGATTTCCCGTCGAGCGGCGCGGCTGGTCTTGATAGTGCGAGATGTCGTTGAAGAGCATGAGGCGCGCGCGCACGGGATCCTTGAAGTCGACGACGTTGAGGCACGCGGGCGACTGGTCGAGGCGATCGCGGTACCCGCGGGCGTCGAAGCCGAGCAGGCTCGAGATGAGGATGCGCAGCGTGGCCTTGTGCGAAACGACGATCACGCTCTGGCCCGCGTGCGCGACGACGATCTCGCGGATGACGGGCAGCGCGCGCGCGAGCACGCCCACGCCCGACTCCCCGTCCTCGGGCGCGAACGTGAACGGATCGGCCTCCCACGACGTGTACTCGTTGGGGAAGCGCGCCTCGACCTCGGGCCGCGTGAGGCCCTCCCAGCGGCCGTGGCTGATCTCGCGGAGGCCGTCGCGGTGCGCGAGCGGAAGGCCGTGCGGCTCGGCGAGGATCGACGCCGTCTCGACGGTGCGTGACAGCGGGCTGCAGTAGACGGCCGAGATCGGATCGGTCGCGAGCCGCCGCGCGAGCGCGCGCACCTGCGCGCGGCCCGCGTCGGACAGATCGACGCCCACGGCGCCCGAGAAGCGATCTTCGGCCGTGAGCTGGGTCGCGCCGTGACGGACGAGCAAGAGGCGGGTGGCTTTCATGCGCGCACCCATGATGCCGACGGAGGCGGCCCGAGTCACCTGCGTTCGTGCGGACATTCCCACTTGGCCGGCGATGTGAACTACGCTCGCGCCGTGATGGAGCCGCTCGTCATCTGGTCGAACGCGAAGCTGGACGACGCCGCGCGCGCGGCGCTCACCGAGGGCACGCGCGCGCACCGGCTCGTCTTCGCGAGCCCCGTGGCGCCAGCCGGCAGCGCCGCCGCGGACGTGGCGCTCGCCGAGGCGGACGTCGCCTTCGGTCAGCCCGCGCCCGCGCAGCTGCTCGTGACGCCGCGCTTGCGCTTCATCCAGCTCAACAGCGCGGGCTACGGACCGTACGACCGTGACGATCTCCGGCGCGCGCTCGCGGTGCGCGGCGCGCGGCTCACGAAGAGCTCGCTCGTCTACGACGAGCCGTGCGCCGAGCACGTGCTCGCGTTCATGCTCGCCCGCGCGCGCGGGCTCGACACCGCCTTCGCGAACGCGCTCGGCGCGCACGCGTGGCCGCAGCAGGAGATCCGCGCGCGCGCGCGCCGCCTCGACGGACAGTCGGTCGTGCTCGTGGGCTTCGGCTCGATCGCGCGGCGCCTCGTCGAGCTGCTCGCGCCGTTCCGCATGAAGATCACGGGCGTCCGCCGCCGCGTCGCGGGCGACGAGCCCGTGCCCACGTTCGTCTGGGGCACGGCCGAGGCCGCCGCCGCGCTCGCGGCCGCCGATCACGTCGTCGATCTCTTGCCAG